>JAOPZL010000406.1 GCA_025964175.1 Solirubrobacterales bacterium | reverse complement strand
GTCCACCACGTCGAGCCCGGCGACTTGGCGCGCGATCCACTCGTAGACCACGAGATGGCGCTGGTACCAGTAGTTCTCCTCCGGCACGTCGGGCAGCGTCCGCTCGCCCGTCAGGGAGAGGGGTGGCACGCCGGGCGGCTGGTCTCGCTGCAGGTATTGCACGGCCGAATCCAAGAGGCGGGCGACTATAGTCCGCGCCCGCCGCCATGCCCGAGCAGTCTCCGCAGGACATCCTGGACGTCAACGTTCGCTATCACGACCTCGCGTCGGAGTCCTATGACTCGAAATGGGGGATCGATTACGGGGCCAAGGGCGCGGCGCAGGTCCTCGCCAAGATGCAGAAGGCGCTCGGCCAGCCGCTGCGCCCGATGGGCCGCGGCCTGGAAATCGGCGCCGGCACCGGCTACTTCTCGCTGAACCTGCTGCAGGCCGGCGTGGTCAAGGAGGCGGTCGCGACCGACATCTCGCCCGGGATGCTCGTGACGCTCAACGACAACGCGCGCCGTCTCGGCCTGGCGGTCGAGACGAAGGCCGCCGACGCCGAGGCGCTCCCGTTCCCCGACGACTCGTTCGACCTCGTCTTCGGCCACGCCGTCCTGCACCACCTCCCCGACCTGGACCAGGCCTTCCGCGAGTTCCTGCGCGTGCTGCGGCCCGGCGGGACGTTCGTCTTCGCCGGTGAGCCGTCGCGCACCGGCGACAAGCTCGCCAACGTGCCCAAGCGCGGCGCCGTCGCCCTCGCCCCGCTGTGGCGCTCGCTGCTGCGCGCCCGTCCCGCGTCTGATCCGGGCGGCCATGGCGACGCCGACCCGTCGCTCGGCGAGATCGTCGACGTCCACGCGTTCGTCCCCGACGAGCTGGCCCGCCACGCCCACGGCGCCGGCTTCGCCGACGTCCACGTGCGCGGCGAGGAGCTGCTGGCCAACTGGTTCGGCTGGACCAACCGCACGCTCGAGTCGACCGCCGAGCCGGAGGACGTCCCGATGGCCTGGCGGCAGTACGCCTACCACGGCTACCTGTTCTTCCAGGCCGTCGACCGGCGCCTGCTCGAGACGCGGCTTCCCGCCGCGATCTTCTACAACCTCATGATCTCAGGCCGCAAGCCGATACAGCAGACATGAAGGAATTCTCCTGCGGCGCCGTCGTCCCCGGATGCTCGGCCGTCTTCCACGCCTCTGACGAGGATGACATCCTCTCCCAGGTAGCGGCGCACGCGCGCGACGACCACGGCATGGACAGCGTTCCGGCCGAGCTCGTCGACCAGGTGCGCGAGAACATCCGCTCCGTCTGAGCGCAGCGTCCTAGGCGGAGGTGGCAAGCGTCTCGACGAGGCGCTCGATCCGCACGACGCCGGCCAACCGGCCCAGGTCGTCGATCACGGCGACCGGGTCGAAGCGCTGCGGCGGCTCACGGGTCATCGCGCGCTGCGCGACGTCCGCCGGACGCGCCTGGGCCAGGACGCACAGCGGCGCGGGCGACGGGCGCTCCCCGCGCTCGAACAGCGGCCGCAGGTGGACGGCGATCGGCCGCTCGTGCTCGTCGACCACGACGACCAGCTCGGCCTCCGGGTCACGGGCGAAGATCTGCGCGACGACGTCCGTGCGCGTCGCGGATGCGACCGCCGCGACCGGCTCGCTCAGCGCGCCGATCCCGCTGCCGGCCATCCGGGTGCCGACCCGCGCGCCGAGCTCGAGCACCTCGACGGCCAGCGGCTCCATCCGCGGCGCCGGGCGCCCCAGCCGGTACCCCTGGCCGAGCGGCACCTCCAGCTGCATGAGGCGCTGCAGCTCGCCGGCGCGCTCGATGCCCTCGGCGACGATCCACGCGTCGATGCGGCTGGCGAAGGTGCCGAGCGTCTCGACGACGGCGGCCTTGGCCGGGTCGCGGTCCAGGTCGGTGACGAGCGCCCGGTCGATCTTGATGAAGTCGGGACGCAGGTTCGCGATGTGACTCAGCGAGGCGTAGCCGGCGCCGGCGTCGTCGACGGCGAGGAAGGCACCGGCCTCGCGCAGCGGGGCGATGACGTTGCGCAGCTCCTCGTAGTCGCGCACCGCGGCCTGCTCGGTGACCTCGATGACGATCCCGCCCAGCGCGCCCGCATCGCGGAGCACGTGCTGGACGCGCTCGTCGATCAGCGCGTGGGGACCGACGTTCAGCGACAGGAAGCAGTTGGCCGGCAGCAGCGCGCGAGCCCGCAGGACGCGCTCGATGACCGCCGCCTCCAGCGCGACGTGCACGTTGAGCCGCGTGGCGGCGCCGAACCACTGGTCGGGCGAGCGGTAGGGCTGCGACGGGAAGCGCGCCAGCGCCTCGAAGCCCGCGATGACGCCCCGGCTGAGGTCGACGATCGGCTGGAAGTGGATGTCGATCGACTCCGGCCGGTCGAGCACCGATCGCAGCAGCGACGACCACCCCTGGATCGGGGCGTCGACGAGGTGGAGTGGGGCCATCTTCGGTGCGGCAGACAAGGCAGGATCCAGTCCGTGACGGAACGCTCAGGCCCTCCATCGGCAGAATCGCCGTGATGCGCAAGCCCCGTACGTGCCAAGTCGGCGGGTTTCTCGGTGCGGTGCGTCACGCTCGCGCGCGGCGCACTGCACCTCACGGTCAACGATGTCCGGCGGCGGCCACCGCGTTGCGCCCCGCGCGCTTGGCGGCGTACAGCGCCTCGTCGGCGCGGCGCAGCAGCTCGTCGACCGACGCCTCCTCGCCCAGCGTCGCGCAGCCGACCGACACCGTGATCGCGATGTGCTCGGCGCCCAGCGGCTCGTCGGCCACGCACGAGCGGATCCGCTCGGCGGCGACGCGGGCGCCCGGCGCGTCGATGCGGGGCAGGATCGCCAGGAACTCCTCGCCGCCCCAGCGGCCGACCACGTCCTCCGCGCGCACCGCGCCGCCCAGCCGCTTGGCGACGGTGGTCAGCACCTCGTCGCCCGCGAGGTGGCCGTGCTCGTCGTTGACCGCCTTGAAGTGATCGACGTCGACCATCGCCACGGACAGCGCGTGGCCGTGGCGGCGCGCCGCGTGCAGCTCGGCCGAGAGGCGCCGGTGGAGGAAGCGGCGGTTCCACAGGCCGGTCAGCTCGTCGTTGAAGACCAGCTGCTCCAGCCGCGACTCGCGCAGCAGGAGCTGCTCGCGCAGGGAGCTGGCCCGGGCCGCGGAACGCACGCGGGCGATCAGCTCGGCGTCGCCCGGCGGGTCGCTGAGGACGTCGTGCGCCCCACGGTCCAGCGCGTCGAGGACCGCGCGGACGTCCTCGTCACCGAGCAGGATCACCGAGGTGCCCAGCAGCTCTGGGTCGCAGGCGATCTCGCGGATGAGCGCCGGGTCGGCCAGCACGGCGACGTCGGGATGGTGGCGGCGGACGGCGGCCACGACGGCGCCGGGGTCCTCCCCGTCGCCGCCGTCGACGACGTCGACGCCGACGCCGACCAACACGGCGCGCATCCGCGCTGCGATCTCGGGCCGCGGATGAGAGACGACGACGTGCATCAAGCCCCAACGTACCCGCCCGGACCCGCTGCCACCCGCTCTCACTGTCCGCGGGCGAACAGCTCGATCGCGCGCCGCCTCTCGACGGCGTGATCGACGATCGGCGCCGGGTAGTCGCGGCCGATCACGCAGCCGGCGTCGCGCTGCTGGGCGTCGGTCATGGTCCACGGCTCGGGCAGCAGGTCGGCGGGGACACGCTCGAGCTCGGGCACCCAGCGACGGACGTAGGAGCCGTCGGGATCGAACCTGCGCTGCTGCAGCGTCGGGTTGAACATCCGCCGCGCGGGCGGCGCGGGATCGACCCCGACCGACGCGATCCAGCGCCAGTTGCCGTTGTTCTGGGCGAGCTCGCCGTCGAGCAGCTCGCGGGCGAAGTGCATCTCCCCCAGGCGCCAGTCGAGGTGCAGGTCCTTCGTCAGGAACGAGCCGACGACGAGCCGCGCGCGGTTGTGCATCCAGCCCGTGCGGGCGAGCTGGCGCATCCCGGCGTCGACGAGCGGATAGCCGGTCCGGCCGTCGCGCCAGGCGTCCAGCAGCTCGTGGTCGCGGTCGGCGTCCCACGCCGGGTCCGGGCGCTTGGAGCCGATCTCGTGCAGCAGCACGTGGGCGTAGAAGTCGCGCCACGCCAGCTGGCGGGTGAACGCGTCGTGGCCGGCGCGCGCGGCGCGCTGCTCCAGGGCGAGCGGGCTGAGCGTGCCCCAGCGCAGGTGCGGCGAGAGCTGCGAGGTGCCGCCGCTCAGGTCGTCGTGGCGCTGCGCGTAGCGGTCGGCCGGGCCGTGCAGCCAGCGGTCGGCGGCCGCGCGGGCGTGGGCCTCGCCCGCGGTGTCGTCGTGGGTGCCGGGCTCGAGGCGGCCCGTGCTCAGGATCGTCGGGGTGCGGATCTCCTGGGGCGCAGGATGGATCGGGCGGCGCGGAGCCTGCTGCCAGGTGCGGTGGAAGGGGCTGAAGACGGTGTAGGGCCCGCCCGCCTGGGTGGCGATCCGCGCGACGTCGACGATGGAGTTGCCCGGCATCGGGCGCGCCCGGCCGCCATCGCCCGTGCGCCCGCCGAGGGCCTCGGTGACGCGGGCGTCGCGGTCGCGGGCGTAGCGCGAGACGTCGCTGGTCCACAGGACGGTCCGCGCGCCCAGTTCGTCGGCGAGCGCGGGGATGACCGTGGCCGGGTCGCCGTCGCGGAAGAAGAGCCGGCCACCGCGCTCCTGCAGCTGCGCGTCGAGCGCGTGCAGGGCGCTGCGCATGTACCCGGCGCGCCGGGGCGAGGCGTAGCGACCGTCGGCGAAGCGGGGGTCGCAGACGAACAGCGGCACGACGCGATCGTGCTCGGCGACCGCGGCGGCCAGGGCTGGATGGTCGTGGACGCGCAGGTCGCGGCGGTACCAAACGATGGCGATGGAGGACATTGATTTGACGTACGGGCGAACGGGCTTCGTAGACTGCCTCGCGGACGTTCCATGCCCGACCGCCTCCATCGCGACTTCCCCCTCTTCCCGCTCGGCGTCGTCACGCTGCCCACCGAGTACGTCCCGCTGCACATCTTCGAGGACCGCTTCAAGACGATGGTCGACGAGTGCCTGGAGCGCGACGCCGAGTTCGGGATCGTCTGGCTGTCGGACGACGACCTCAAGACGACGGGCTGCGCGGTGACGATCGACCGCGTCCTGGAGCGCATGGACGACGGCCGGCTGAACATCCTCTGCCGCGGGACCCGTCCGTTCCGGCTCGTCGAGCGCCAGGACGAGTTCCCCTATCCGGCCGGCACGGTCGAGTTCCTCGAGGACCTGCCGGAGGAGCTGGACGCCGCGGCGGCCGAGCGGGCCCGCGCCTCCTACACCGAGCTCGTGCAGCAGGCGACCGACCGCACGATGGCGGCCGACGAGGTCCTTCCGATGAACTCCTACGCGATGGCGGCGACGGTCGACTTCGGCCTCGACGCCAAGCAGGGGCTGCTGGACCTGCGGTCCGAGAACGCCCGCCTGCGTCTGGTGGACCGCCTCTTCCGCGCCGCGACCAAGCGCCTGGACTACGTCGAGCGCGCCCAGGCACGGGCCAAGAGCAACGGCAAGGTGCGGTTCGGCTAGACCCCCGGGACGCCGAGGCGGTTGCCCTCGACGTCGGCGAAGGATGCGAGCGCCGCGGCGTACATCCGCTGCTTGATCGTCGCGAGTGTCGGGCCGAGCTTGGCCGCGTGGGTCTGGGCGATCTGGACGGCGGCGGGCAGCACGTCCTCCTCGCCGACCGCGGCGGTGACGATGTCGCGGGCGAGCGCGTCCTCGCCGCCGAAGCGGATGGCGCCGATCATCGCGTCGGTGGCGACGTCGGGACGCACCTTGGCCTGGATGAGCGCGCTCATGCAGGGCGTGAAGGGGATGTTGATGTCGGCCTCGGGGAGGCAGAACCAGCCGCGATCGGCGCGCATGACGCGCCAGTCGTGGGCGAGCGCGAACATGGCGCCGCCGGCGAAGACGTGACCCTGGATGGCGGCGACGGTCGGCACCGGGAGCGCCAGCGTCTGCGCGAAGAGGGCGTGGATCGAGTCGACGTAGGAGTCGACCTGGTCCTGGTTGTGGCCGAGCCACTCGAGGTCGAGGCCGTTGGACCAGATCTTCCCGCGCGCCGTGGTGACGAGCGCCCGCGGGGCGGGCGCGGCGGCGACCTCGTCCAGCGCGGCGGACACCCCGGCGATCCACTCGGGGTGGAAGCGGTTCTCACCGTCGCCGAGGTCCAGCAGGAAGACGTCGCCATCGCGATCGAGGTTGGGCATGCGGATGTCCTATCAGCCGTCGCGCCCGACCGGCATCGTGACGCGGCGCGGGCCCCGCGGCGAGGGGTCTCTCCCGACGCGCTACATCGCGCTGGCCAGCGCCAGCGGGTAGACCGCCGAGGCGCCCTTGCCGCGCAGCTGGCCGCCGATCATCGCCAGCGTCCAGCCCGACTGGCGGCGGTCGTCGAGCAGCAGCGCCGGCCCGTCGGGCACCACGCCGCCGTTGCGCACGGCGAACGCCCCGCGGACGTTGGCGACCTGCTGGGCGGCGTTGGCCATCTCGCGCTGCGGCGGCGCGTCGACGGCGGTCCGCTCCAGCGTGCCCACCACGTCGATCCCGAGCGCCGCGCCGAGCCGGGCGGCGGCGTCGGCCAGGGCGGCCTCGTTCGTGCGCGACGGGATCCAGGTCAGCCAGGCGGGCCTGATCCCCCAGGTGCGCACGAGGTCGGCGAGCCCGTCGAGCGTCTCGTCGTCCAGCCGTCCGGCCGCAAGCCCCGAGGCCA
>JAOPZL010000390.1 GCA_025964175.1 Solirubrobacterales bacterium | reverse complement strand
GCCGGCGCGTCGAGGCGCGGCCGGCGCCGCCCCTCGTCGGCGGGCGCGTCGTCGACCGCGACCGGCGGACCCTGCTCGGCGTACGCCCGCGCCACGAGCCCCGCGACGATCTGCGCGGACCGCTCGTCGACGAGCGCGGGATCGGCGGCGATGACCAGCTCGTGCTCGCGCGGGGACCGGCGCTCCACGAGGACCCGCCAGCCGCCCACGGGCACCGCCGGCTTGGGCCCGTCCGTCTCCAGGACGATGGCCGCGAGCGCGTCGAGATCGG
This sequence comes from Solirubrobacterales bacterium, assembly GCA_025964175.1. Classification (GTDB taxonomy): domain Bacteria; phylum Actinomycetota; class Thermoleophilia; order Solirubrobacterales; family Solirubrobacteraceae; genus Capillimicrobium. The sequence continues at coordinate 2,616 of JAOPZL010000390.1, read as the reverse complement.
CCGCGACCGAGACGTCGCGGGCGACCGCGGCGAGCGCGTGGTCGAGCCGGGGGACGTCCAGCGGCCCGGCCAGCGCGACCGTCGCGACCACCACCCCGGCCGCGTCGTCGACCAGCAGCCGACCGATGCACCGATCGCGCGCGCTCATGACGCCGCGTACCCCGACTCGTGCAGCGCCTGCCGTGCCTCGGCCTCCGTCACGTCGTCGGCGATGACGCTCTCGCCGAAGCGGATCGGGAGCACGTAGCGCAGGCTGCCGGCCCGGATCTGGCGGACCTTCTCCATCGCCGCGATCACCGCGTCGGGCGTGATCTGGGGTGGGAGCTCCGCGGCGGTGGTCGGCAGCTGGGCGCGGCGCAGCAGGCCGACGATGCGCACGAGGGTCCCGGGGTCCATCAGCCCGCGGTTGGCCGCGATGCGCGACTCGACGACCATGCCGAAGGCGACGGCCTCCCCGTGCAGCAGCGGGCCGTAGCCGCTGACCGTCTCCAGCGGGTGGCCGATCGTGTGGCCGAAGTTCAACGGGCGACGCAGGTCGTCCTCGTACGGATCGCGCTCGATCAACGCCGCCTTGATCGCGCTGGCCCCGCGCACGAGCTGTTCGAGCGCATCGCCGTCGCGGGCGAGGATCGCGTCGAGGTCGGACTCGATGAGGTCGGCGTAGTCGGGCGATGCGATGACCGCCTTCTTGATGCACTCCGCCAGCCCCGCCCGGATGTGCCGGTCGCTGGTCGTCGCGACGTAGCTCACGTTGGAGATGACCCCGAGCGGCTGGAAGAACGCGCCGAGCAGGTTCTTCGCCAGCGGATGGTTGACGGCGACCTTGCCGCCCAGCGCCCCGTCGACCTGCGCGAGGAGCGTCGTGGGGACGTTGAGATACGGGATCCCGCGCATGAAGGCGCTCGCCACCCACCCCGCGGTGTCGCAGATCACGCCGCCGCCGAAGCTCACCAGCACGTCGCGCCGCGCGATCGGGCTCTCCGCCAGCCAGTGCCACAGCCGCGTGGCCTGCTGCAGGCTCTTGCTGCGCTCGCCCGCGGGCAGGACGGAGGCGATCACGTCGATGTCGCGGGCGTGCAGGCCGTCGAGCAGCGCTGGGCCGAGCTCGTCCATGACGTGCTCGTCGGAGACGACGGCGACCTTGGCCCCGTCCAGCAGCTCGACGAGCCGGTCCAGCGCCTGATCCGCGGTCCGCGTGACGTGGATGTCGTACTCGTCGCAGCGGACCGCGCGGGCGTGGATGGGATCGCCCCCCGTCGGGAGCGGGAACGCGTCGCGGACGACGAACGCGGGGGACGTCGTCTCGGTGCAAGCCGGCATCGGGTCTCCTCGGTGAGCGATGGCCGGGGAGGAGCGGTGCCGCTCCTCCCCGGGGCACCCAGCCTTCCGGCGCCCGGTGCGGGCGGCCATCCTCCGATGGGCGGATCGGGCGGTGGATGAGAGATTGAATCTCTGTACAGTAAATCCCATGTTCGGGCAGACCCCGCCGCAGGCCACGCGCGTCCTGATGCGCGATGGCACCGCGCTCGCCTGCGATGTCGTCCTCCCCGCCGCCGGGTTCTGCGGCCCCACGCTCCTGCTGCGGACCCCGTACGGCCGGCGGCGGTTCGCGCAGGAGACCCGCGGGCTGACCGTGCAGGCGGCGGGCGACGCCGGATTCGCCGTCGTCGCCCAGGACGTGCGCGGCCGGGGCGGTTCCGCTGGGACGTTCGGGTTCGTCGCGCAGGAGGGCGCCGACGGGACCGACACCATCGCCTGGATCGCGGCCCAGCCGTGGAGCGACGGGCGGGTGGCGATGGTCGGCGCCTCCTACCCCGCGCGCGCCCAGCTCGTGCTCTCGGGCGGCGTCGGGCCGGCGCCGTGCGCCGTCGTCCCGGCGATGGCGGGCCTCACGTCGCGCGAGAGCTGGTGGCCGGGCGGGGTCCTGGCGCTGGACCTGGCCGGCGGCTGGATCCGCGATCTCGCCTCGCGCGGCCCGTTCGGCTGGGAGGACACGCCCGACGCGATCGCGGTGCGGGCCCTGCTGGACGGGGCCGACGGCGCGGCGCTCGCGACCGCGGCGTTGGGGCTCGATCATCCGATCCGCCGATCGCTGGGACCCATCCTGCCCTACCTGGACGCCGGCGCCGAGCCGCCGCGGTCGGTCGCGGCACCGCCCCGAGCACCGAGCCTGCACCTGACCGGCTGGTCGGACTCGATGCTCGACCCGACCGTCCGCGCGTGGGAGGCGGCGAGGCGGGACGCTGCCGCCGCGCACCACATCGTCATCGGGCCGTGGGACCACCGCGGCGATCAGCTGCCGGGCGCCCAGACGCTCGGCTTCCTCGACCACGCGATCCACGGCATCGGCGACCCACCCGCGACGGCCGAGGTGTACGTGACCGGAGAGGAGCGATGGTGCTCGTTCGCCGCCTGGCCGCCGCTGACCGCGGGGCACCGTCCCGAGCTCACCGTCGACGGGCTGGACCGCACGGGAACGTCGACCGCACACTCGCTCTTCGCCGACTGCGCGCATCCCGTCCCGGCGCTGGCCTTCCGTCCACCGTCGCCCGCGGGGGTGTCGCCGATCGCGGTGGATGCGCTGACCCGGCGGTCGGACGTGCTGCTCGCCCGGGC
>JAOPZL010000382.1 GCA_025964175.1 Solirubrobacterales bacterium | reverse complement strand
GCCCGGGCGGCGGACCCGGCGGACCCGGTGGCCCCGGTGGCGGACCCCCGCGCCGGCCCCCGCGCAGCCGCGGCCGTCGCCGTCGCGGTACGTACGACGACACGATCCAGCCGCTGGACCTGAAGGCCCAGAAGGCGACCGACAAGGTCAAGGTCAACTCCGGCTCGACCGTCAAGGACGTCGCCGAGTACCTCGGCGTCGCCGTGCCCGAGATCATCAAGAAGCTCATGATGCTCGGCGAGATGGCCACGCTCACCCAGACGCTGAGCGACGACGCGATCAAGACGATCGCCGAGGAGTTCAACAAGGAGATCGAGATCGTCCACGCGTCGGACGACCTCGACGCCGAGCCGGTCTACGAGGACGACGAGGCCGACCTGGTCACGCGTCCCCCGGTCGTCACGATCATGGGTCACGTCGACCACGGCAAGACCTCGCTGCTGGACGCCATCCGCGACACCGCGGTCACCGCGGGCGAGGCCGGCGGCATCACGCAGCACATCGGCGCCTACCAGGTGCAGCACAACGGCAAGGCGATCACCTTCCTCGACACCCCGGGCCACCAGGCGTTCACCGCCATGCGTGCCCGTGGCGCGAGCGTGACGGACATCGTCGTGCTCGTCGTGGCCGCCGACGACGGCGTCAAGCCGCAGACCGAGGAGGCGATCGACCACGCGCGTGCCGCGGGGGTCCCGATCGTCGTCGCGGTCAACAAGATCGACAAGGAGGGGGCGGACCCGACGCGGGTGCGCACCGAGCTCACGCAGCGCGACCTCCAGCCGGCCGAGTGGGGTGGCGAGACCGAGTACGTCGACGTCTCCGCCAAGACCCGCCAGAACCTCGACGATCTCCTGGAGACCCTCCAGGTCGTCGCCGAGCTCGAGGACTACCGGGCCAACCGGAACGTCGAGGCCTCCGGCCACGTGATCGAGTCCAAGCTCGATCCGGGTCGCGGCCCGGTCGTGACGCTGCTGGTCGACCGCGGGACGCTGAAGGTCGGCGACGCGCTCGTGGCCGGCGGCGAATGGGGCAAGGTCCGGGCGCTCGTCGACTACAAGGGCGCGCGCGTCAAGTCCGCGGGCCCCGGCGATCCGGTCGAGGTCCTCGGCTTCGACGGCGTCCCCGAGGCCGGTGACTTCACCTACGTGGTGGAGAGCGACAAGCGCGCCCGCGTGCTCGCCGCCGAGCGGATGAACCGGCTCAAGACGGAGGCGATCGCTCGCCGCAGCGGTCGCAAGGTCTCGCTGGAGGACGTCTTCTCCCGGGCCAAGTCGGGCGAGACGAAGGAGCTCAACCTCGTCGTCAAGGCCGATGTCGCCGGTTCGCTGGAGGCCATCGAGGACGAGATCGCCAAGCTCCCCCAGAGCGAGGTCTTCGCCCAGGTCATCCACCGCGGCGTCGGTGGCATCAACGAGTCCGACATCATGCTCGCCGCCGCGTCTGACGCGGTCGTGCTCGGCTTCAACGTCCGCCCGGTGGGCGATGCGGCGGCGATCGCCGACCACGAGGGCGTCGAGATCCGCACGTACTCCATCATCTACCGCGCCATCGAAGAGCTGCGCGCGGCGATGGAGGGCATGCTGGAGCCCGAGGAGGTCGAGGAGTCGATGGGCCGGGCGGAGATCCGCCAGACCTTCCGCGCCTCGCGCATCGGCGTCATCGCCGGTTCGTACGTGACCGAGGGCATGATCCGCCGCGGGGCCAAGGCTCGCCTGGTCCGCGACGGCACGGTCGTCTACACCGGTGAGATCGAGTCGCTGCGTCGCTTCCAGGAGGACGCGCGTGAGGTCCAGACCGGGTTCGAGTGCGGCATCGTGCTACGCAACTTCCAGGACGTCAAGGAGGGCGACGTCGTGGAGGCGTACGACACGAAGCGGGTCGACCGAGAGCTGACCTGAGCATCTGGCGGCGCGCGCAGTCACCTGCCGCGCCGACCAGCGGGTCTTCTCCCGTCGCTGGACAATTCGTGACTTTCGTCGAGGACATAGGATGAGCGGTTCCCGGATGCGTCGCGTCGACCAGGCCGTGCGCCAGGTCGTCGGCGACGCCGTCGCCAAGGACATCAAGGACCCCCGGGTGGGGTTCGTCACCGTGACCGACGTCAAGACCACTCCCGATCTGCGCCACGCTCGCGTCTACGTGAGCGTCCTCGGCAACCGCAAGGTGCGCGAGGCGTCGATCGCCGGTCTGGACTCGGCCCACGGGATCATCCAGCGCAAGCTCGCCAACGAGCTGCGCATGAAGCGCACGCCCGAGCTCGAGTTCGTGCTCGACGAGACGACCGAGCAGGCCTTCAGGCTGGAGAAGCTCATCGACCGCGAGATCACCGGACTGGACGAGGAGCAGCAGGGGTGAGCGCGGAAAGCTCGCCCGGGGGGCTCGCGTTCCGTCTGGGGGTGACCACCCGGGAGCAGGTGCTGGACGAGATCCGCACCGGGGAACGCTTCCTCCTCGTCACCCACGAGAATCCCGACGGCGACGCGCTCGGCTCGCTCGTCGCCGCCCACGCGGTCCTCAAGGCCCTGGGCAAGGACGTGCTCATGTTCCTGGCCGAGCGCGACTTCCCGCTCCCGCACGAGTACCGCTTCTTCCGCTTCGAAGACCTCGTCACCGCCGCGCCGCCCGACCTGGCCGAGCGGACGGTCGTCTTCCTGGACTGCGGCAACGTGGATCGCAGCACGATCGATGCGTCGGGCACGCACGTGCTGAACATCGACCACCACCACGACAACACGCGCTTCGGCACGGTCAACCACGTGGTCGACGACGCCTCCTGCACCGCCGAGATCGTGTGGGACCTGATCGGCGCGCTCGGCGTCCCGGTCACGCGCGAGATGGCCGAGGCGCTCTACGTGGGCCTGGTCACCGACACCGGCCGCTTCATGTACGAGTCGACCGGTCGCCGCGCGCACCTGATGGCCGCCGACCTGATCGAGCAGGGCGTCGACGTCGAGGACATCTACCGCCGCCTGTACGAGGGCACGCCGCTCGCCAAGCTCGAGCTGCTGGGCCGGGCGCTGGGGCGCGTCTCGCGCTACGACGACGGCGCGATCACCTTCACCTTCGTGACCCTTCAGGACTTCGAGGAGACCGGGGCGGAGGAGAGCTACACCGAGGGGATCGTCGACCACCTGCGCGCCGTCGAGGGCACGAAGGTCGCCGCCGTGGTGCGCGAGCGCCCGCACGGGCGCAAGGCGTCGCTGCGCTCCGTGGACGGGTCGGTCGACGTGAGCGCGATCGCGCGCGAGCAGGGCGGCGGAGGCCATCGCCGCGCCGCCGGCTTCTCCACCGATCTGGAGATCGAGGAGATCGTCACGTTCCTGCGCGAAGCCGTGGCGCGGCAGCTGCCGAGCTGACCGGACGCGCGGGTGGCGAGCGCTGGATGCTCGACCCGCGATGATGTGTCGCCGTGGACGGAGTGCTGCTCATCGACAAGCCCGCGGGAAAGACCTCGCATGACGTGGTGGCGTCCGTGCGCCGGTCGCTCGGCGGCCGGGGACGCGATCGCCCGCGCGTCGGCCACGCCGGGACGCTGGACCCGTTCGCGACCGGGCTGCTGCTCGTCCTCGTCGGGCGCGCCACGCGCGCCCAGCGCTTCCTGATGGCCCAGCCCAAGGCGTACGAGACGATCGCCCGCCTCGGGTGGACCTCCACGACGGGCGATCCCGAGGGCGAGGTCGCCCAGACGGGCGCCGTGCCGGCCCTGGACGGCCCGCTGCCGACCGGCCGCCTGATGCAGACGCCCCCCGCGTACTCGGCGGTGAAGGTCGACGGCAAGCGCGCGTACGCGATGGCGCGGGCGGGGGAGACGCCGCAGATCGCCGCGCGCGAGGTCACCGTCAGCCGCTTCGATCTCCTCTGGCGTGAGGACGAGCGCGCCGCGTTCGCGATCGAGTGCTCCTCGGGGACCTACGTCCGCACCCTGATCTCCGATCTCGGCGACGCGTATTGCGTGGAGCTGCGGCGGACGCGGATCGGCCCGTTCTCGGTGGACGACGCGATCGCGGACGCCGATCCGACCCGCGCGCTCCCGCTCGGCGACGCGCTCGCCGCGGTTCTCCCCGTCGTGGACATCAGCGGTGACGACGCCCGCCGCGCGTCCCACGGGGTGGCCGTCACGGCCCCGCTGAGCTCCGTCGGGGCCCCCATCGAGGGTGAGGTCCTGCTGCGCGACGAGAACGGCCCGATCGCCGTCGCGGAACCCCGGGAGGGCGGCGTGCTCAAGCCCGTCGTAGGCTTCCGGGCCGCATGAAGGTCACCCGCCTCCCCGACGTCGAGCGTCGCCCGCGCCACCTGGCCGTCGGGACATTCGACGGCGTCCACCTCGGTCACCGGGAGGTCGTCGCCTCCAACGACACCGTCCTGACGTTCGATCCCCACCCGCTGACGGTGGTCGCGCCCGGCCGGGAGCCGCAGCTGCTGACGACGTTCGAGCGCAAGGCCGAGCTGCTCGCCGGGCTCGGGGTCGAGGAGCTCGTCGTCGTGCCGTTCACCGCGGAGTGGTCGCGCCACAGCGCGCAGTCGTTCCTGGACGAGGTGATCGTCGGGGCGCTCGGCGCGACCCACGTCAGCGTCGGAGAGAACTTCCGCTTCGGCCACGCCGCGGCCGGCGACGCCGACCTGCTGCGCCACGACCACCGCTTCGAGACGCGGGTCGTCCCGCTGCTGGAGGTCGACGGCGAGATCGTCTCCTCGTCGCACATCCGCGGCCTGATCCTCGGCGGCGCGGTCGAGTACGCCGACCGCCTGCTCGGCGCGCCGTTCCAGCATGCGGGCCCGGTCGTCCACGGCGACAAGCGCGGCCGCGACCTCGGCTTCCCGACGGCCAACCTGCTCCCGCACGACGGCTTCATCGTCCCCGGACACGGCGTCTACGCGTGCCTGGCCAACGGTGTCCCCGCGGCGGTCAACGTCGGCGTGCGGCCGATGTTTGAGTCCGCGCGCGGGCTGCTGATCGAGGCGCACCTGATCGACTGGAAGGGCGACATCTACGGGGAGGAGCTGAAGGTCGACTTCCTCAAGCGCCTGCGCGGCGAGCGCCGCTTCCCGTCGGTGGACGACCTCGTCGAGCAGATGGCGAGGGACGTGACGGCGACTCTTGCTACCGTGTCAAACCGCCAATGACCCTTACGCTCGAACACAAAGCCGAGATCGTCGAGAAGTTCGGTGACAACCCGCAGGACACGGGCAACACCCGTGTTCAGGTCGCCCTTCTCACCGCTCGCATCAACGAGCTCACCGAGCACCTCCGTGAGCACAAGAAGGACCACCACTCCCGCCGCGGCCTGCTCATGCTGGTCGGTCAGCGTCGTCGCCTGCTCGGCTACATGCAGAAGAAGGACCTGCAGGGCTACCGCGACCTGATCAAGGAACTGGGTCTCCGTCGGTGAGCGATCTCATCGAGCCGGGCGCCCCGGCTCCTGAGTTCTCCCTCGCGACGGAAGACGGGGGCACCTTCACCAACGAGGACCTGAAGGGGCAGACGACCGTCCTGGTCTTCTACCCCTTCGCCTTCTCTCCGGTCTGCACCGATCAGCTGCAGATCTACGAGGAGGTCGCCGACGAGTTCGCCAAGCGCGACGCGAAGCTGTATGCGGTCTCGACCGACGCCACGTGGTCGCAGACCGCGTTCCGCGAGAAGCTCGGCGTCTCGATCCCGCAGCTGTCGGACTTCGAGCCCAAGGGCGCGACGTCCAAGCAGCTGGGCACCTACTTCGCGCCGGCTGGCATGACCAACCGCGCGATCGTCGTCTTCGGACCCGACGCCACCGTGCGCTGGAGCTACCTGGCACCGTCGCCGGGCGACCTCCCCGGCGCGAACCTCATCCTCGAGGCGCTGGACTCCTAGCGCCGCGCCGACGGCTCAGGGCGCTTGCGCCCTGGCGCCGTCGACCCGGACCCGGGTCGCCGTCGCCGAGCCGTCCCCGGGGTCGATCTGCACGAGGTCGACCGCCACCGCCAGGAACGGCCGCGGGCGGATCGTCGCCACGGCGAGGCCGACGTCCTGGCCCTCGCCGAGGTTGCCGGTGCCGCCCGCGCCGAGCGTGCCGCCGTTGACCTCGACCACCGAGCCGGCGGCGTTGACGTCCTGCTCGTGCGTGTGGCCCACGGCGACCAGCAGATGCTCGTCGGGGTGTCGCACCCGCCACGCCGCGATCGCCGGCGCCGCCAGCTGGGGCTCGTGCACCAGCACGACGTCGACCTTGCCCGCGAGACCCAGCAGCCAGCGCTCGAAGTCCGCCTGCTCGTGCAGGTCGACCGCTGCGCCGTTGTCGGCGAACCCGTCCTGTGCGCGGCGCTCGTTCGGACTGGAGTAGCCGGCGATCCGCAGCCCGCCGACGGTGGTCACGACCGGGCCGTGGCGTCCGTTGCGCAGCAGGCGCCCGGCCTCGGTCAGCACGACGGCCCCGCGCCGGGCGAGGGCGAGCGCCAGCGTGTCGGAGTCGTGGTTGCCGGTGGTGAAGACGAACGCCCGGCCCTCGGAGGCGACCTGCGCGAGGACGCTGGCCTCCAGCGGCGTCCCGGAGTCGGTCAGGTCGCCGGGGAAGAGCACGATGCCGCCCTCGGCCGCGCGGGAGAGGGCGTCCAGCGCCAGCACGTTGTTGTGCAGGTCGGAGGCGATCGTCAGGCGCGGCAGCCCCTTCAGGGTCCGCTGCTCTCCGAGCGCGACGAGCCGGGCCAGGCCGACGAGCTGATCGTCGACGACCTGCCCCAGGTGGGCCGACGAGCGAGTCGCCGACTGCACGGCCTTCAGCGCCACGGGGATGTCGGGGCCGTGCGCGTAGTACTGGGGCGCGTCCAGCTGCCCGCGGGGCGCGAGCAGGAAGGCGATCGCGCCGGCCCATACGAGCATCGGCGCGAGCGCGAGGGCGAGCAGCCGGACGGGGGCGCGCAGGATCAGCACCATCAGCGCGCTGCCCGCCAGCGCCGCGGCCGCGGTGGCGGCGACCGTCCAGCGCAGGTAGGAGGCGATCGCGTCGCGTGCCTCGGCGCGCACGACCTCCACGCGAGTGGGGTCGCCGGTGGCCACCGCGCTGGCGGCCGAGCGGTCGATGGCGCGCACCTCGACGTGCAGGCGAGCGGGCAGCCGCACGCCCCCGAACCGCACGCCCCAGTCCACCACCGGGACGTAGATGTCCAGCGCCCCGTGATGGAAGGGCTCGACCGACAGCTCCACGCGGCCGACGGAGAGGTCGCGCTCTTGCGTGAACGTCCACAGGGCGCCGAGACCGGCGAGCAGGCCGGCCGCGATGATGGCGACGATCCGCCCGGGCACCATCCTCGGGGGATGCCCCGTGCGGCGTCAGCGAAGCAGCAGCGGCACGCGGTCGCGGCGGTGGTCGAAGATGCGGCGCAGGTCGCGGAGCATCAAGATGTGGATCGGCATGGACTCAGATCTGCGTACCGACGACCACGTCCGCGGGCCCAACGAGGCCGAGCTCGTCGTCGTCTACGCGGACTTCACCTGCCCGTACTGCGCCCTGGCGCACGCGCGGCTGACCCAGCTGGCGGCCGAGCTTCCGGTGCGCCGCGTCTTCCGCCACCTGGCGCTCAAGACCAAGCACCCGCGCGCCGTGGCCCTGGGGTGCGCGGCGGAGGCCGCCGGCCTCCAGGGCGCGTTCTGGCCCTTCCACGACGCCGTCTACGCCGATCAAGGGCGCATCGACGACCCGCACCTGTGGGAGCTGGCCCGGCGCCTGGGCCTGGACGTCGACCGCTTCGAGGCGGACCGGCGGTCGTCCGCCGTGATCGAGCGCGTGCAGCGTGACACGAAGGAGGCCGTCCTGGCCGGTGCGATGACGACGCCCACGTTCTTCGCAAACGGAAAGCCCGACCAGGCGCGGTACCATGAGGTCGTTCATAACGAATGAGCAGAAGCAAAGAAGCGACCCGCTACCGAAGGCGGGTCAGAAGGGAACACCCATATGAGTAGCCCCGACGCCGTTACCCGCGTCTCCGTTGACATCGCGGGAACCGAGATCTCGTTCGAGACCGGCAAGATGGCCAAGCAGGCCTCCGGCGCCGTCGTCGTCACCGCCGGCGAGACCGTGGTGCTGAGCACCGCGACCGCGGGCAACATCCGCGACGTCGACTTCCTCCCGCTCACCGTGGACGTCGAGGAGCGCATGTACGCCGCGGGCAAGATCCCCGGCTCGTTCTTCAAGCGCGAGGGTCGCGCCGGTGAGAAGGGCACGCTGACCGCGCGCATGATCGACCGTCCGATCCGGCCGCTCTTCCCCAAGGGCTGGCGCTTCGAGACGCAGCTCGTGACGATCCCGCTGTCGATCGATCACGTGCACCCGTACGACATCCTGGCCATGAACGGCGCGTCCGCCGCGCTCATGATCAGCGACATCCCGCTGCCCTTCCCGGTCGGCGCCGTGCGCATCGGCAAGGTCGAGGGCAACTTCGTCGTCAACCCCGACGAGGCCGACCTCCAGGGCAACTCCGACCTCGATCTGATCGTGGCGGGCTCCGAGGAAGCCATCCTGATGGTCGAGGCCGGCGCCAACGAGGTGCCCGAGGCCGAGATCCTGGACGCGCTCGACATCGCGCACTCGGCGATCAAGAAGCTGTGTGCCGCCCAGCACGAGCTGCGCGAGAAGGCCGGCAAGCCGAAGATCCAGTTCGAGGCGCCCGAGGTCGAAGCGGCGCTCCTGAGCGCCATCGAGCAGTCGCACTACGCCGCGCTCGACGAGGCCACGCAGGTGCAGGACAAGCTGGCCCGCCAGCAGGCGACCGACGACGTCGAGGACGCGGTCATCGTCGCCCACGGCGGCGACCCCGCCTGGGAGGGCTTCCCCGAGCAGCGCTCGAAGGTCAAGGCGGCCTTCGCCAAGCTCGAGAAGAAGATCATCCGCGAGCGCATCGCCAAGCACAAGAAGCGCCCGGACGGCCGTGCCGAGACCGAGATCCGCAAGATCGACATCGAGGTCGGCGTCCTGCCGCGCGTCCACGGCTCGGGTCTCTTCACCCGTGGCCAGACGCAGGTCCTCAGCGTCGTCGCGCTCGGCACGCTGAAGGAGGAGATGCGTCTCGACACCCTCGGGCTCGAGACCAAGAAGTACTACTTCCACCACTACAACTTCCCGCCGTTCTCGGTCGGGGAGGCCGGTCGCCTCGGCGGCCCCAAGCGCCGTGACATCGGCCACGGGGCGCTGGCCGAGCGCGCGCTGGTGCCGATGGTGCCCACGATCGAGGACTTCCCGTACACGATTCGCGTCGTGTCGGAGACGCTGGAGTCCAACGGCTCCTCGTCGATGGCCTCCGTCTGCGGCTCCACGCTGGCGCTGATGGACGCGGGCGTGCCGATCAAGCGGCCCGTCGCCGGCATCGCCATGGGTCTGATCAAGGAGGGCGACGACTACACCGTCCTCACCGACATCGCCGGCGTCGAGGACCACCTCGGCGACATGGACTTCAAGGTCGCCGGCACCGAGCAGGGCATCACCGCCCTGCAGATGGACATCAAGATCACGGGCGTCACGTTCGACATCCTGCGCGACGCGCTGGCCCAGGCCCGCGATGCCCGGCTCAGCATCCTCGACAAGATGCGGGCCATCATCGACGCGCCGCGCGAGGAGATGTCCCTCTACGCGCCGCGGATCCAGACGATCCAGATCGACCCGTCGCAGATCGGCATGATCATCGGCAAGGGCGGCGAGACCATTCGCGGCCTGCAGGACGAGTTCGAGTCGCAGATCGACATCAACGACGACGGCCAGGTGCTGATCTACTCGGCCAACGGCGAGCTCGGTCAGGGCCTGCTGGACCGCATCACCGGCATGACCCGAGAGGTCGCGGTCGGTGACGAGTTCAACGGCAAGGTCGTCAAGACGACGACCTTCGGCGCCTTCGTCGAGCTGACCAAGGGCACCGACGGCCTGCTGCACATCAGCAACGTCAAGCCCGGCGAGCGCGTCGACACGGTCGAGGACGTCCTCAACCGCGGCGACGAGATCAAGGTCCGCGTGGTCGAGGTCGACCGCGAGCGCGGCCGTATCGGCCTGCGCCTCTCCGAGGACCCGGCCATCGCCGGCAAGTCGGCCGACGAGCTGTCGGAGATCGGCGCCGGTGGCGGCAACGGCGGCGGCCCGCGCGGCGGCGGCGACCGTGGCCCGCGCGGCGGCGGCGATCGCGG
>JAOPZL010000364.1 GCA_025964175.1 Solirubrobacterales bacterium | reverse complement strand
TGGCGATCCTGCAGGGCCGGGCGACTGGCCCGCGCGGGCTCGTCCTGCGCCACCTGCGGCCCGAACCGCGCCTGGAGCTCGGCCGGGCGCTGGCGGCCGCCGGCGCGCACGCGCTGATCGACCTGTCCGACGGCATCGCCTCCGACGCCCGCCACGTCGGCGAGGCGTCCGGCGCGCAGCTGCGGATCGAGCTGCAGGCCCTCCCGCTGCCCGCCGGCCTGCGCGCGGTCGCCGCCGCGCTGGACGTCGACCCGCAGACCCTCGCCGCCACCGGCGGCGAGGACTACGAGCTGCTGGTCTGCGTCGACCCCGCCGACCGCGACGCCGCGCAGTCCGCCGGCGTCGTCGCCTGGATCGGCGTCGTCGCTGACGGCCCGCCCGGCGTCACGCTCACTCGGGGCGGAACGCCCGCGGCATCGGTGCGGGGCTTCGAGCACCGACGCCCGGCGTAGCCACCGACGGCGTACTCAGCAGGACGCGTACGGCCGGACGACGGAGCATCGCCTCCGCCACGGCCGTCGCGTCGATTCGGTAGGCCGCATGTGCGACCCTGCGCTTCACGTCCTCTGCTGCCATCCCGAGGTCCCTATCGACCGATCGTGACGTCCGCCACATCGGAGATTCGCTTAGTCGGCACCATGCGCACCAGCCGCGCGGAGACCACGATCCGCTTCGCCGCGGAGTACAGCGGGTGGCAGGCGGTCAGCACGAGGCGGTCATAGCCGGCGTCGCGGATGACCGACAGGTCCGTCGGGGGCACGATCTTCGTCCCCTGGACCGCGTAGGTGAACGTGCCGTAGGGCATCCGCAGCTCGATGCGGTCGTCCGGTCGTAGCTGGTCGATGTCGCGAAACGGCGCGAGGTAGGTCGTGCGGTGGCCGGCCACCGCGGTCGTCGCGCCCTCGCCCGGCAGCGACCGGTCGGGGTAGACCCCCGGCCCCTGGCGCAGGTCGGCCGGATCGTCGCCCGCGACCATCACGTAGTCCTTGCCCAGGGTCGGCAGCACGATCTTGCCCAGCGCGTCTCCGGGGGCCGCCTGCTCACGCAGCCGCTTCGCCGCGTACGCGACGCGCCGCGTGGTCGAGGGCAGCGCCTCGAGCACGCGCAGCTCCGCCGGGCTGGGCAGCGCCGTCAGCCGCTTGAGCTCGCCGTCGAGGCGGTGCTGGTTGCGCGAGGCGATGACGGCCGAGATCGGCTCCTGCCACAGGACGGTGAGGAGCGCGTCGGCGACGAGCAGGACGCCGGCGATGATCAGCACCGTCGAGAGCGAGCGCACGACCGCGCGCAGCGGCCGGCGCCGCTGCCGGGCGGGGCTCGGGCTCGAGCCGGTCTCGCTCATCGCCGCAGCGCCGAGTCGGTGCCGCCGAGGGACCCCGGCCCGGCGTACCCGATCGGCCCGCGGGAGCGCAGCGGCTCCCCGCCGATCGGCCCGCCGCGCCCGCCGCGGCTGCTGGGCTCCGCGCCGGAGGTGTGCAGCGCACAGACGAGCGCGGCCAGCCCGGTCCCGGCCACCGCCGCCCACAGCAGCAGCGAGACGAGCGACACGTGGCCGCCCGCGACGAGCAGCACGCCCATCCAGGCGAGCGCGATCGGGCCTGTGTGCAGGGCGATCATGTAGGCCACGAAGGCGAGCCCGAACGGGATCAGCGCGACGAGGACGATCAGCCCGCGCACCGGCGACGGCACGCGGATCTCGGGCGCCACGGCCAGCAGCCACAGGTGGGCGGCGGGCACGAGGAAGAGCGCGGCGTACGGATTCCACAGCCAGATCCCGCTCGTCAGCGCGAGGATCATCAGCGCCGAGGAGATCCCGGCGCCGCCCCCGCCGGACTCCGCGGAGCGATGGCGCAGCGCGGGCCAGGAGAGCAGGAAGCCGAGCAGCAGGACCATCGCCCCCACGACCACCGTCCCCAGCGATACCGGGATGACGCCCGGCGGCACCGCCGCCGACGGCGCGGTGACGAAGCCGAGCAGGCGCAGCAGCCGCAGGCCGAGTCCGGCGGCCAGGAACGGCGAGCCCAGCAGCAGGGCCCAGACCAGCCAGCCGCCGATCGTCTCGCGGCGACGGCGGACGCGGGCCAGCCCGTCGATCGCGGCCAGCAGCGGCGGCAGCAGCAGCGCCGCGCACAGCAGCCGGATCGCCCACAGCGGCAGCAGCTGGTTGCGCAGCAGGACCACGCTCTGGGGGCGGTTGGGGATCACATCGGTGCCCTCGTCCAGGGCGGTGATCGAGCGCAGCACGGCGCGACCCATCCCCTCCATGCGCACCTGGCTGACCGCCGCGTTGCCTGCCGGGCCGAGCTCGCCGGACTGGCCGACGAGCACCGCGGGCAGGCCGTGGGCGTTGATCACCGCCTGCTCCGAGACGCTGAGCGGCAGTGCGAGGCGCAGCGCCTGCATGGTCGTGCGCGGCGATCCGGGGTTGCCCGACTCCTCGCGCACCGCCGTCTCGACGGAGCGGATCAGCTGGCGCGGCGCGATCCCCCGGGTGTTGGACCAGCCGACGACCTGCGGCCGGCGCTGCTCGGCCGTCGCCATGTCCCCGAGGACGATCACCGCGTCCACGGGGCCGGTGAGATGCGCCGCCCAGTCGGCGGCGCCCGCGTCACCGCCGCTGCCGCCGCTGGTGGAGACGAGCGTCAGCGTGCGCCGCGTCGTGCGGCCGGCGAAGAGCCGGGCGTACTCCATCAGCGTCGCGGTGGACGACAGCTCCGCGCGGGCCGGGGAGGTCGCCGCATCGCGATGGGCGAGGACCACGATGCGCCGGTTCACCCGGCCGGGCCGCTCGGCGACGACGGTGCGCAGCGTGCGCTCCCCGTCGATCGTCTGGGCCTGCACGTCGTGGCTTGCGACCTGGAAGTCGGTGGCCGCGAACGTCCGCTGCACCGCGCCCGCGAGCGCCAGGTCGCCCGCCGAGCCCGGCCTTCGATCCGGGTAGCGGGTCGTCAGGTCGTCGAGCAGGCGGTAGGCCCGTGGGGCGTCGAAGGCGTCGGGCGGCAGCGCCGTCGTGATCGGTCGGGGACGGGTCTGCAGCGAGAACGCCACCACGACCAGAGCCAGGATCAACGGGACGAACGCCGCGCGATAGATGCGCAGGTCCAGCATTCCCCTGGCATATTGCCCCACTGAGGACGATGGACCGCTCACCGCGCATATTGCTGGTCGACGACGAGCAGGCGATTCAGACCCTGCTGTCCTATCCGTTGCGCAAGGACGGCTACGAGGTCGTGCAGGCGACCGACGGCCGCCAGGCCCTCGCCCGCTTCGAGGAAGGGACCTACGACCTGGTCGTCCTGGACGTGATGATGCCCCAGCTCGACGGCCTCGAGGTGTGCCGCCGGATGCGGGCTCGTTCCAACGTCCCGATCATCATGCTGACGGCGAAGGCCGAGGAGGTCGACAAGGTCGTCGGCCTGGAGCTCGGCGCCGACGACTACATCACCAAGCCGTTCTCGATGCGCGAGTTCCGCTCCCGCGTCAAGGCGGCGCTGCGGCGCGCGGGGATGCCGCGCTCCGCCGAGCCGGAGGACGGCGAGGAGCCGCTGGCCGTCCACGACCTCCGGATCGACTTCGCCAAGCGCAGCGTCCGCGTGCGCGAGGAGGACGTCCCGACGACCTACGTGGAGTTCGAGATCCTCGCCGCGCTGGCCCGCGCCCCCGGGCGTGTGTTCACGCGCGACATGCTGCTCACGCGGGTCTGGGGCGACAGCGCCTACCGCGACCCGCGCACGATCGACGTCCACATCCGGCACCTGCGCGAGAAGCTCGAGACCGAGGCCAAGGATCCCGAGTACCTGTTCACGGTGCGCGGCGTGGGCTACCGGTTCCGCGACACCGGGGACTGAGGCTCCTGCGGTCACTCCGGCTGCGCCTGTCGCTGCTGTTCCTGGCGGTCGCCGCGGCGGTCGTCGGGTTCGTCTACGCCGCCGTGATCCCGGGCCTGCAGCACCGGCTCGTGCACCAGCGGCTCGACTCGCTGCAGAGCGCCTCCCAGCAGTACTCGGGCGACCTGCGGCGAGCGCTCGGCTCCGACATCACGGCGCGCCGCGTCAACACCCTCGTGCGCCAGACCGGCGACGCGAGCCGGACCCGCGTGACCGTCTTCCTCGTCGCCTCCGGCTCGTCGCTGTCGCTCACCTCGGCCTATGACTCCTTCGCGGAGACCCGGATCCGCGACCTCGACTTCCCGCCCGCCGCCGAGGCCGCCCGGACCGGCCGGATCCAGCGTGGCACGGAGGCGGGCGACGACGGCCGCGTCGGCGAGGTG
>JAOPZL010000362.1 GCA_025964175.1 Solirubrobacterales bacterium | reverse complement strand
CGCGCGCCCTTGCCGCCGACATTCGTCCGCGAGTCGTGGGCCCCGCCCACCGTCGCGATGCTACTCCGGCACGTAGAGGTGGCCCTGCATGTTCTCGTTGGTCTGCGGGTTGAACTCCCACAGGCTCTTCACCTGCGCTCGCAGATCCTCAGGCAGCCGGTCGACGCCGTGTTGGTCGATCTCGACGAGGTTGCCAGCCGGGTCGCGGACGTAGAGCTGGACGATGTCACCGGGCAGCTCGACAAGGTGGTTGAAGAAGGCGTTGGGCTCGAGGGCACCCCGGCGCTCCGCGGCCCGATAGACCGGCGTCAGGTCATCCACAGTGACGGCGAAGTGGTGGTGGCTCGTCGGCTGCAGGTCGCGCTCGAAGAGGTGCAACTGGGTGCGGCCAAGGGCCAGCCACTGGACGGGGAAGCCGAAGTTCGGGGTGGTAATCGGCTCAGCGTCGAGCAGTTCCACGAAGAAGTCCACCGACTCCTGCAAGTCGAGTGCGTTGATGCTGACGTGGTTGATGCGAAGACTCACAGGCTCTCCTCAGTCGCGTCGGCGCGCGGATCCATTGCGCCCCGATCAGCGGACGGCAGCATCGCATATCTGATATCCGACTATGGGGCCCGAGCGTCGCGGCCGCGTATCCGCACCGGAGGCGATCGCCGCGACCGATCCGTCATTGTCGGGGTCACTACACACCCCGCTGGAACGGCAAGATCGAACGCTTCTTCGGCACCCTCGAAGACGAATGGGCCCACGGCCGCGTCTGGCCGAACTCCGCCACACGCGACCGCGCCCTGCAATCGTTCATCCGCTACTTCAACCGCTACCGCCCCCACAGCTCAGCCAGCGGCCGACCACCCCTCACCCGCGTCCAGCATGTCTAGAGGCAGGACAACTAGCCGGCGGCCGCCATGAACTCGGCCAGGGCATCGGCGATGTGCGGCTGGTCGCGGGGCGCGAGGTGCCCGGCGTCGAGCACCTCCAAGGTGGTCAGTCCGCCGCCGCGACGCCGGTAGCCAAGTATGGAACCGTCGATCGTCCAGCGCTCGCTGGCCGATCGCGCATAGCGCGCGGCGCCCTTCCAGCGCATCCGGTCGATCCACCTGCGCGTGCCCAGGAAGTTCGCGTCCTTGCCGTCGTTGAGCCCGGTGATGACCATCACGGGCACTCCGCGGTCCAGCAGGCCGGCCACGACGCCGGAGTAGTCGCGCATGACGTCGCGGGCGTAGGCGTCGGCGATCGCGTCGGACCCGAGCGTGAAGTGCCCGCCGGACTGCGCGTGGATCGCGGTGCGCACGTCGGGACGGTTGAGGTAGGTCTCGATCGGCGTGTAGTCGATATCGCCGGCCTGCGCGATGTTGCCCAGCCAGCGCCCGCTGATCGTCGCGATCTTGTCCTGGATCGAGTAGCACGTCTTCTGCGCGCGCAGCGACCCGGTGCCCAGGCGCCGCAGCTGCTGTCGGCAGCGGGCGTAGACGCGGTCCAGCGCGCGCTTGGTCGCCTGGTCGATGAGGCCGTGGGTGACCGCGTACTGCGCGGTGGTGCCGACCTGCGTCTCGGGCGCGACCCAGCCGTCGACGATCACCACGCCGCCGAGGTCGACGGGCGCGTGCGTGTCGAGCAGCCGCTTGGCCAGCAGCGGCATGTACGTCCCCCCGTAGGACTCGCCGGTCAGGAACAACGGGCTCTTCTGCAGCCCGTCGCGGGCCACGACGTGCTGCACGGCGGACGCCAGCTCGTCGGCTCCGTCCTGGACGCCCGTGGCGATCTGCCCCTGGAACGGGAACGACAGCCCGACGCCCAGCGGATGGTCGAAGGCCAGGTAGTTGGCGACGCGCGTCCAGCTGTTGACGGAGGGCACCAGGCCGCCCTGCGGACCCAGCACGTAGGGCCCGTTCTCGGAGAGGAAGCCGTACATGCTGCTGGCGCCCGGTCCGCCGTTGGACCACAGGATCGTCGGCCGCGTGGCGAAGTCGGTCGACTGCCCGACCAGCCAGTAGAAGAGCCCGGCGCGATCGGTGCACTGCAGGTCGCCGCACGGCGTCGACGAGGCCGACGCGTAGCCGGCGAACTGCGGCTGCGCCACCAGGCCGAGCGTTGGGAGGTTGGTCACTCGGTCGGCGCCGGGCGTGACGTCGGCGGCCGCGGGCGTGGCCGCGACGAGGAGGGCGGCGAGCGCGCCCAGCAGCGTGCGGCGCATCACATGCCCATGTGGTCGTGGTCCATCGCCATCCCCGGAAGGCGCCGTGGGCCCGGCCCCTTCTTGGGGTCGTAGACCTCGATCAGCTCCATCATCCCGTGGTCCTCATGGAACAGGATGTGGCAGTGCATCACGAAGATGCCGGTGTAGTCCAGGAACCGGTGGCGGATCGTCAGCGACCCGAACGGCGGGATCAGCGCCGTGTCGCGATAGTGGTTCTCGGCCCGTGAGCGGTCGCCGTTGATGGCCACGACCTGGAACGGGTTGACGTGGATGTGCAGCGGGTGCGGCTCGTAGGTGAGGTTGCGGAACTCCCACTCCTCCGTCGCACCGAGCGGCACCTGCGTGTTGATGTAGCTCGCGTCGAACAGGCGCCCGTTGATGAAGTACTCGAAGCCGGCCTCGTCGCCGGTTCCGCGCGGCTCGCGCTCCTCCAGGCGGAACGTGCGGCGCCGATCGACGTGCACGTGGCGCAGGTCGTGCAGAGGCAGCAGCGTCGTCGGCAGCGGCGCCGGTGCCGTCGGCGGATCCCCGGTGACGGAGATCTGCGCCAGCACCTGGGGCACCGGGACCATGCTCTCGTAGAAGACGCCCAGGCTCTTCCAGCTCAGGGAGCGCAGCTCGAACGTCCCCGCCGCCTCCGGCTGCACGAGCACGTCGAAGCGCGAGCCGGGCGCGATCTCGATCAGGTCGTGCGCCTCGGTCTGCGGCAACGCGTTGCCGTCGACGGCGATCACGTGCAGCGGATGGCCCTGCAGCTCGACGCGCAGGAAGACCGAGCTCGTGTTGGACAGCCGCCAGCGTTGCGTCTGGCCGGTCGTCATCTGCAGCGTCGGCTGGTAGCGCCCGTTGACGAGCGTCACCTGGTCGCTCAGCGAGCTCGAGGAGGCGTCGGCGACCTGACCGTCGACGACCTCCATCTGCGAGAACTGGAACTGCCGCTCGGGCAGGCCGGCGATGCCCTCGATGCGGTCCAGCTCGCCGCGCACGATCAGCAGGCCGAACATGCCGCCGAACACCTGGTTGTCGGTGAGCATGTGCCGGTGGGCGTGGTACCAGAGAGTGCCGCCGGGATGGTCGTCGGGCACGTCGTAGCGGTAGTGGAAGCTGTGACCGGGGTCGATCATCAGCAGCACGTCGTCGGAGGGCTTCTTGGGCGAGACGTGCAGGCCGTGCGTGTGCAGGTTGGTCTGTTTGGGCGCCCGGTTGATGAAGTCGACCTTCAGCGTGTCGCCCGCGTGGATGTCGAGCGTCGGCCCGGGATAGGTGTTCTCGTAGACGACGGCGCGCGTCGGCAGCGTCCCGGCCGCGGTGCCGATCGGGACCGACCCCTCGGCCACCCGTAGCTGCGTGGAGAGCACGCCGCCGACGCTGGTGACGTGGGGCGGCTCGAACCACTCGGGAGCGGCTCCCTGGCCCAGCGCGCGCGCCGGGTTCCAGCCGCTGCCGAGCAGCAGCGCGCCGCCGGCGAACGCGCCCGAGCGCGCCAGGAGCTCGCGCCGGCTGAGTCCGCGCCCGCTCATCCGCGTGCCTTCCGGATCGTCACGGTGCGCGCCGCTGCCGCCGATCCACCGGCGCGCCAGCGGATCGTCACACGGTGCGTCCGCCCCGAGCGGCACGGGAACACCACGGTCGCGCCAATGCCGTCGGCCTTGCCGGCGAGCACCGCGAAGGGGAGCCGGTCGCGCAGGCCCTGATGCAGCGGGCGGCCGTCGAGCAGGACGGTCACCGCCGTGGCCGTCGGGACGCTCCAGCCGACGGTCACCTGCGCCTGGCCGGGGTGGGCCGTCATGCACCAGAAGCGCTGCGGCGCGGCGAACTGCACCACGTCGGGCGGGGCTGCGGCGGCGAACGCCGAAGGGGCGAGAACGCCCGCGACGAGCACGCAGCCCAGCGGCATCCTTGCCACTCGGGAAAGCATGGTGCGCGAGCCTACCGGTGGCGCTGGCGTAGAGGGCGGCCTCGAGGTGGGCGAAGCGCCCGAAGGCCCCGCGGAAGTAGGTCAGGGGGCTGCCGCCCAGCGCCCGCGCGGTCAGGACCTCGCCCAGGAAGACGGCGTGGGTCGCGGCGTCGACGCGCTCGCGCACCCGGCACTCCAGGTGGGCCAGCGCGTCGGCGAGCATCGGCAGGCGCAGGTCGCTGTCGTCGATGCTCACGCCGCGGAACGTGTCCGGATGGCGGGTGGCAAACTGCCGGGCGAGCGCCCCTTGGCCCTCGGCCAGGATGTTCACCGCGAATGTGCCGGTCGCATCGCACGTGGGCAGCCGGCGGTTGAGGCAGACGAGCAGCATCGGCGGATCCAGCGACAGCGATGACACCGCGCTGGCCGTCACCCCGAAGCGCTCCTGGCCGTAGCGGGTCGTGACGACCGCCACTCCCAAGGGCGGCATCTTCACCCTTCCGCCCGCAGGCATGAACGTCGTCATGTACACGCAGGTCGACGACCCGACGCCGTGGGCGGAGAACTCGCGCTTCCAGAACGGGTGGCGCGATCTCAGCGGCAACATCGAGCGCCAGTGGCAGCGC
>JAOPZL010000322.1 GCA_025964175.1 Solirubrobacterales bacterium | reverse complement strand
GCCCAGCTCGCTGCGCCCCGGGGCGCTGGAGGCCTCGGCCCGCGCGGCGGCCATCAGGGTCTCCAGGAGGCGCTGCATCTGGGCGCTGCTGCGGCCGATCACCTCGTGGGCGGCGGCCAGCTCCTCGCGCGAGCGCTCGCGCCGCTGCAGCAACTCGAGCTCCGCGCTGATACGGGCGAGCGGGGTGCGCAGCTCGTGGGAGAGCTCCGCCGACAGGCGCTGCTCGTGGCGCAGCGAGGCGGCGACGCGGTCCAGCAGCGCATCGAAGGTCACCGCCAGGTCGCCGAGCTCGTCGGGCCTCGGGCGGGAGCCGAAGCGGCGGGTCTGGTCGTGCTCGCTCCACTCCGCCGCGCTGCGCGTCATCTCGGTCACCGGCGCCAGCGCGCGGCCGATGACGAGCCACGTCACGCCGAGGACGCCGATGAGCAGCGCTCCGCCGAGGACGACGGTCGCGATGTGGGCGAGGTCGGTGGTGCGGTCGTAGGCCGCGAGCGACTCCGCCGTCACCACGGTGCCGATCTGGCGGCCGTCGCGGGTGATCGCGTGCGCGTACAGCCGCGTTCCGTTGTCGCCGACGTCCAGGAACGTGTTGTCGCGGCCCGCGAGCTGCCGCGCCGCCCGGGCGACGCTCGTCGGCGATCGCGGCGACAGGACGGCGCGACCGCGGGAGAAGACCCAGACGCGCTCGTCGAGCGCCCCGTCGTCGGGTCCGTCGCGGACGGAGATCACGCCGCCGTCGCCGGAGCGCACGGTCGTGGCGACCGCGGACGCCTGCGTGCGCAGGCGCCGGTCCACGTCGACGTCCAGCAGCCGGTCGAGGACCACGTTGAACGCGATCACCCCGGCCACGACCGCGACCGTCGCCCCGAGCACCGCGACGAACGTCAGTCGTCCGCGCAGCGTGTGGAAGCGCAGGCGCTGCCTCATCGCATGCGGTAGCCGACGCCATGCACGGTCGCGATGGCCGGCGCGGTGTCGAACTCCCGCAGCTTGCGCCGCAGCCGGGCGACGTACTGGTCCAGCGTGTTGTCGTGCACGATCGCCCCTGCCGGCCACGCCGCCGAGACGAGCTCCGAGCGGCGCAGGACCGCGTCCGGCCGGCCGGCCAGGGCGGCGAGCAGGCGGTACTCGGTCGGGGTGAGGCGAACCTCGCTCTCGCCGGAGCGCACGGCGTGGCTGACGGGGTCCAGCTGCAGCCCGGTCCCCAGCGGCGACGCGGCATCCGCGCCCGAGCGGCGCAGCAGCGCCTGCAGCCGGGCGACGAGCTCGGCGAACGCGAACGGCTTGGTCAGGTAGTCGTCGCCGCCGGCGCTGAAGCCCGACAGGCGGTCGGTCAGCGCGTCGCGCGCGGTGAGGAAGATGACCGGTGCCTGGGCGCCCCGGGCGCGCAGCGCCTGGCAGAGGTCCCGACCGTCGGAGTCCGGCAGGCCGATGTCGATGATCATGGCGTCCGGCGACGGTTCGGACGCCTCGATCGCGGAGGCGCCGTCGGGCACGGCGGTGACCACGAACCCCTCCTCGCTCAGCCCGCGCCGCAGCGCCGAGCGCAGGTCGGCGTCGTCCTCGACGACGAGCAGGCGTTGGCCATCCATGACCCCGCAGTATGGCGGCGGGACCAGTGGCCGCGCGCGAGCGCTCAGGTGGCGTTCAGTCAGACGACGTCGGTCCGCTCCGTGGCCGCTGGCGCGACCACGGGACGGCGGGCGAGGGCGAGCGCGGCGACCAGGGCCCCGGCGAAGGCGAACCCGGAGCCGACGAGGAACGCGACGTGGAAGCCGGCGGTCAGGGAGGCGGGGTCGACCGGCCCGCCGTGGGCGACGTGCGCGGTGCGCTGGCTGGCCAGCGTCGCGAGGATCGCCAGGCCGAGCGAGCCGCCGAACTGGCGCGAGGTGTTGACCAGGCCCGATGCCAGGCCCGCGTCGGCGCGCTGCACGCCGGTGACCGCGGAGATCGTCACGGTGACGAACGAGAGGCCCAGCCCGAACGCGGTCACGACCGAGGCCGGCAGCACGTCGTGGACGAACGTGCCGTTCGCGCGCAGCGGGGAGAAGAGCAGCAGCCCGATTCCCAGCAGCGTCATCCCGACGGCGAGGATCGCGCCCGGGCCGAAGCGGCGCACGCCGCGGCTGGCCAGCGTCGACGCGAAGATCAGCGACGCGCACATCGGCAGGAAGGCCACGCCGGCCTTGAGCGGGCTGTAGCCGAGCACCTGCTGCAGGTAGAGCGAGACGAAGTACCACATCGCGAACGCCCCGCAGCCGAGGAAGAAGACGACGACGTTGGCCGCGGTCAGCGTGCGCGAGGCGAAGATCCGCAGCGGCACGAGCGGGCGCACGGCCAGCTTCGACTCGATCGCGACGAACACGGCCAGCAGCGCGAGGCCGGCGGCGAGCACGAGGAGGGTCGGCGTCGAGGTCCAGCCGTTGACGTCGGTGCGGACGATGGCGAAGGTGACGACGACGATGCCGGCGGTGACGGTGAGCGCGCCCGCCGCGTCGTAGTGGCGCTCGCCGGCGGCCGGCGGCATCACGGGCACGAAGCGGATGGTGGCCAGGGCGATCGCGATGCCGATCGGCACGTTGATGAAGAGGACCGACTGCCAGCCGAGCAGGTCGGTGAGCGCGCCGCCGAGCAGCACGCCGGCCGCGCCGCCGACGCCGCCCATCGCGCCCCAGGCGGCGAGCGCCTTGTTGCGGTCGGCGCCCTCGGCGAAGCTCGTGGTCAGGATCGAGAGGGTGGCCGGGGCGACGACCGCGCCGCCCAGTCCCTGCGCACCGCGGGCCAGGATCAGCGCCAGCTCGCTGTGGGCGAAGCCGCCGGCCAGCGAGGCGGCCGAGAAGAGCAGCAGCCCGCCGATGAAGACGCGGCGGTGGCCGAGCAGGTCCGCCGCGCGGCCGCCGAGGAGCAGGAAGCCGGCGAACGTCAGCGTGTACGCGTTGACCACCCACTGCAGGTCCACGGCCGAGAAGCCGAGGTCCGCGCGGATCGAGGGCAGCGCCACGTTGACGACGGAGACGTCGAGGATGACCATGAACTGCGCCAGGCAGCAGAGGATCAGGATCCAGCGCAGGTGAAGGGCGGAGTGCTTCTCGGTCACGTCTCCGACGCTAGCCAGTCCACAGGCGTCCGCGCCGGCGGGATCGGCGCGGGGCACGCGAGAGCTGACCGCCGAGCTCGGCTGAGCGATACTGCGCGCCCGTGAAGCCGCCCGCTCCCACCGTCGCCGACGCCGTCGGCTCCCACCTCGCCGCGCACGGCGTCGACACCGTCTTCGGCGTGATCGGCAGCGGCAACTTCGTCGTCACCGAGGCCCTGCGCCGCGGCGGCGCGCGCTTCGTCGCCGCCCGCCACGAGGGCGGGGCGATCACGATGGCCGACGGCTGGGCGCGGGTCAGCGGCCGCGTCGGCGTCTGCTCGGTCCACCAGGGCCCCGGCCTGACCAACGCCGTGACCGGGCTGGCCGAGGCCGTCAAGAGCCGAACGCCGCTGCTCGTGCTCAGCGGCGACACGCCGGCCGCGGCGCTGACGTCGAACTTCCGCATCGACCAGCATGGTCTGGCCGCGTCCGTCGGCGCGATCGCCGAGCGCGTCCACTCGCCCGCCACCGCGCAGGCCGACGCCG
>JAOPZL010000281.1 GCA_025964175.1 Solirubrobacterales bacterium | reverse complement strand
ATGCAGGGCGGCTCGTCGTCCAACGTCGCCCCGGCGCCGCCGACGTTCAACTCCACACCGACGCCGGACCCCGGCGCCCCGGCCGCCGCCGTCAACGGCTCCGCGCCCGCCGGCGGCGTTCCCGGCTCCGCACCCACCCCGGACCCGGCCGCGCCGTCGACCGCCACCCCGCCGCACGGCGACCCGCTGCTCGACGACTCCGAGAGCGCCGAGAAGTAGTCACCGCCGCATGCGACGGGCTCGGGCTCGTCCCTAGGCGACGGGCTCGCGCTCGCGCGCGGGCTCGCCCGTCGCGGCCGCCGCTTCGGCCGCCGCGACGGCGGCCTCGTCGGCGGCGATCGCCAGCTTGCGCTCCTGGCGCTCGGGGCTGATCTCGATGACGTCCCAGGCCAGGCCGACCTTGCGCATACCGCGGATGACGAGGGCCGACGGATCGACCTCCCACCGGCTCAGGCCGTGCCGGGCCGAGGTGGGGAACGCATGGTGGTTGTGGTGCCACGACTCGCCCAGCGAGAGCACCGACAGCCACGCGAGGTTGCGCGACTCGTCGTCGGTGTCGAAGCGCCGGCGGCCGAAGTAGTGGCACAGCGAGTTGATCGAGTACGTCACGTGGTGCAGGACGAGCATGCGGACCGCGCCGCCCCACAGCAGGCCCGTGAGCGCCGCGTCGATGGTGCCGCCGATGAGCCAGCCGAGCAGGAACGGGACAGCGAGGCCGACGAGCACCCACAGGACGAAGGTCTTGTCGACGAACCGCGTGATCGGGTCCTTCATGAGGTCCGGGGCGTAGCGCTCGCGGTTGGCGCGCTGCGTGTGGACGAAGAGCCAGCCGACGTGGGCGTGCAGCAGGCCCTTGAGGTGGTTGCGCCAGCCGTCGCCGTGCCCGTGCGGGCTGTGCGGGTCGCCCTCGTGGTCGGAGAACGCGTGGTGCTTGCGATGGTCGGAGACCCAGGAGATCATCGGGCCCTCGATCGCCGCGGAGCCGAAGATGGCGAGCGTCGCGCGCACGACCGGACCGGTCTTGAAGGAGCGGTGCGTGAACAGGCGATGGAAGCCGACGGTCACGCCGAAGCCGGTGCACATGTAGACGATGGCGAAGACCGCCACGTCGCTCCAGTGCAACCAGCCGCCCCATGCCTGCCAGACGACGAGGCCTAGAGCGAGGATCGGGATGACCGTGACCGCGCCGGTGGCGATGCGGTCGACGGTCTCGTGGGCGGTCGGCTGGGTGTCTTCGGGGCCAGGGCGTGCTTGGTCCATGGACACACCCTGTCAAGTCTGGCGGGCGAATCCCCTGTGGCACCCTGGCGTCGCGACCTGAGGCTATCCCCACCCTCGCCCTCCGCCTCGATGCGGCGCCGGCGCGCGAACCGGGCGCTCTGCAGTGTCCCGACGACCGCGACGAGCAGGAGGACGCCCAGCACGGCGGTGCGATAGCGATCGGGCGAGGCGCCGGCGCCCAGGAGCAGCCCGACGGCCCACGCGCCGGTCGCGGCCGACAGGAAACCGCCGCAGTTCACGAGCGCCATCGCCGACCCGGCGGCCGCCGAGGGAGCCTCGCGGCGGGCGATGTCGAAGGCGGCGATCGAGCCCGATCCGCCGAGGCCGATCGCGATGAGCGCGGCGATCAGGACGGGTCGCGGCACGACGACGCCAGGCCACAGCGCGAGGGTCGCCAGCGCGACGACGACCCCGGTCGCGAGCCCGACGACCATCCGGTTCTCGACCCGGACGCCGCGGGACGCGGCCTGGCCGATGAGCGGCAGACCGGCCGTGAACGCGGCGACGCAGATGAGCAGGTAGGCGGCGGCGGTCGCGTGGCTCAGGCCCTGGGCGTGCTGCATGTAGGGCACGCCCCAGATGGCGGTCACGAGCACGAACGGCGCCATCAGCGACATGTGCACGAAGAAGCCGTGGCGCGTGCCGGTGCGCCGCCAGGCGTCGCGCAGGGTGGCGAGGATCGGGGCGTGGTCCTGAGGTGCGGGGTGCGCGGGTGTGGGCGCGTCCATCGACGCGGTCGAAGCGGCGGACGCGGGCGCCGCGGTCGGCGCCGGCGCATCGGGCGGGCGGTCGCGCACGGTCGCCCACACGACCACGGCCAGCACTCCGGTCAGGGTCACCGAGGCCAGGAACGTGGTGGTCCACCCGAGGTCGGTGAGCGAGAGCTGCAGCGGGATCGTCGTGCACAGCTGGCCGAGGCCGCCGGCCGCGGCGGTCAGCGCGGCGAGCATCGCCTGGTGGCGCTCGGGAAACCATCCGTGGGCGAGGCGCAGCACGTTGACGAAGGTCAGCGCGTCGCCGATGCCGACCAGCGCCCGGCCGGCCAGCGCGAGCGGCAGCGTGTGGGCCAGCGCGAAGGCGACCTCCCCGACCGCCATGACCGACAGGCCGATGACGAGCGTCCGTCGCGGCCCGATCCGGTCGGCGGCCAGTCCGGCCGGGACCTGCATCAGGACGTACATCGAGAGCTGCAGGAACGTGAAGACGCCGAGCGCCTCCGTCGTCATGTGCAGGCGGTCGGCCGCGGCGCCGCCGGCGACCCCGAGGCTCATGCGATGGAAGAGCGCGACGAGGTAGGCCGAGGTGCCCAGCCCCCACGTCAACCAGGCGCGGGCCGAGGGCTTCACGGCTTCGCTCACCGAGACGGCGGACCCCGCGCCAGTCGTCGCCGCACGGCCTGAGCGATGGTCAGATACAGCTTGCATCTATGTTGAATCTATAGCATGTCCTCTGTGGAAGCGCCCCCTCCTCCCGCCTCTCGCCGGGTCTACGAGCACGTCAAGGCGCAGCTCCTGGACGGCACGTACCGCGACGGCCAGCTCCTGAGCGAGGGCGCCATCGCCGACGCGGTCGGCGTCAGCCGCACCCCGGTGCGCGAAGCGTTCCTGTCCCTGGAGTCCGAGGGCCTGCTCGAGCTCTACCCCAAGCGGGGCGCGCTCGTGGTGCCGATGACCGGCGCCGACGTCGCCGACCTCTTCGACACGCGCCTGCTCATCGAGAGCCAGTGCCTGCGCCGGGCGCTGGAGCGCGACCACCCGGGCGTCGCCGGCGCCGCCGCCGAGCTGCTCGACGTCCAGCGCGAACGCGCCGACGCCGAGGACCTCGTCGGCTTCATGACCGCCGACCGCGACATGCACCGCGTCTGGATGGCCGCGTCCGGGTCGCGCATCCTGCTGACCCTGTTCGACCAGCTGCGCGACCGCCAGCAGCGCATCGCCGCGCGCGTCCTCGCCGACCATGACCGCCGCGCCCAGCAGCTGATCACCGAACACGAGCGCATCGTCCGCGGCCTGCTCGTCGACGACGCCGCGTACGCGATCACCGCGCTGGAGGAGCACATCAAAGCGGCGCGGCAGATGGCCTGAGCCGCACCGCGTCACCAGCGGACGGGAGCCGTCCACACCGCGCGCCGCACACCGGTCCCATAGAACGTTCGTCGAGTTCCGGCGCTATTGGTAACGTGCACAATTACGATACGCATTCGTATCGATGACGCAACGCGCTCAGGTCTGGCGCGGCGCGGAATTCTCGTGACGTGCCGAAAGGACCACCGTGGACGACGTACCGGCGACGGAGCGCAGCGCGCTCTTCATGGCCGCAGGGATCAGGGCCGCCGCCGACGCCAAGCCTGAGCCGATCGTGCGTCCGCGGCGCCCGCGGATGACGGCCGAGGCCATCACCCTCTTCCTGCCCGCATGGAACGAGGCGGGCGCCCTGCCGGACACGGTCCTCGCCGCCCACGCACACCTGTCGAAGACGACCTCCGCGTTCGCGATCATCGTGATCGACGACGGCTCCACCGACGACACGCCGAGGGTCATGGCGGGCCTGGCCGAGCGCCACCCGCAGATCAGCACCGTGCGCCACGCGACCAACCTCGGGTACGGCGCCGCACTGCGAACGGGCTTCAAGGCCGGCCTGTCGACCGGCCACCCGTGGGTCGCCTACTGCGACGCCGACGGGCAGTTCGATCCGGCCGACGTCAGCGTGCTCGTCGCCGCCGCCGAGGAGGAGAAGGCCGACCTCGCGATCGGCTACCGCATCCGGCGCGCCGACAGCGCCTGGCGCCGGGCGATGGGCTGGGGCTGGCACCTCATCTCGCGGGTGGCGGTCGGCGTCGACGTCCGCGACGTCGACTGCGGCTTCAAGGCGTTCCGGCGCGACGCGCTCACAGAGCTCGAGCCCCGCCTGTTCGGCGACTACGCGACGATCTCGCCCGAGCTCCTCGCCCGCGCCGACCAGGCCCGGATGCGCATCGTCGAGGTCGGACTCGCTCATGCTCCGCGCGAGAGCGGTCAGTCCTCGGGCTCCAGCCTGCGCGTCGTCCTCGGGTCGCTGCGGGCGCTGGCCGGCATCCGCCGCTCGCTGCGCACGGAGGACCGGGAGCTTCCAGCGGCACCCGAACCGGTCGCTGCCGAGTACGAGCGCCGGCTCGAGCCGCAGGAGGAGTACGCCTGATGGCGCGTTCCCAGGCCCGCGAGATCGTGCTCCCGGATCGCCCGCGGGAGCCGATCCGCCCGTTCGAGCGCGTCCTCACCCACGTCGACGGCGAGCCGACGCAGCTGCGCCATCGCCGCGAAGCCACCGTGCGGCCGCGACTCGGCCCCGTCCCGGAACACCGCCTGCGGCCGGGGCCCCTGCATCCCCAGGGTGGCGTCGGCACCCGGGCCACGAGCCTCCTCATCGCCGACATCGACGCGATGCAGAACCGCGTGGTGACGCTGACCGGCGAGATCGCCGACCTGCGCGCGACGATGGGCACGCTGGCCGTCCAGGCCGAGCGCGCCCGCACGTGGGTCGATCTCGCCGAAGCCGCGGCGCCGCCCGCACGATCACCGGCCCCCACCGCGGTGGCGCTCGCCGACGAGCCGGGCCCCGTGACCGTCGACCAGATCCTGGTCGAGGCGGAGAACGAGCTCGCGCGCTGGGAGGCCCCGCATCTGGTGCCGCCGCCGGCGACGTCCGTTGCCACGGCGGCCCCGGTGCTCGAGCCCGAGCTGATCGACCGCCGGCTGCACGAGCTCAAGGCCCGGGTCGCGACCCTCAGGGCGGCCGTGCCGGCCGCCGCCGCACCACCCGCGCCCGCCATCCCGGCCGCTCCCCGCGCTCGGGCGGCGACACACTCCCAGCCGGCTCGTCGCTCCGCCCCCTTCGCGCCCTCGCGCGCCGCCGCGGCGCTCTCCCACCCCGCCGCGCCGACCGTGCAGCCCCGCCGCGCCCGCCCCGGCGCGCCGGTGAAGCGGGAGATGGCCCGCGAGCTGCTGACCCGCGGTCAGATCGTCGCGGCCGCCTCCTGCGGCGCGATCATCGTCGCCGGCGTCGTCGTCGCACCGGTGCCCGCACTGCGCGTGCTCATCCTCGCGGTCGTCCTGTTCTGGACGCTCCTCCTCGGGCTGAAGGCCCGTCTGGCGATCGCCTCGAAGACGACCTACGAACACCGTCGGGCCGCCGATCCCGCCGACGCGGACCTGCCCAGCTTTACGGTGCTCGTCCCGCTCTACCGCGAGGCGAACATGGTGCGCGGCCTGCGCGACGCCCTCGGTCGCCTGCACTACCCCGGGGAGCTGTTGCAGGTCCTGCTCCTGCTCGAGGCCGACGACGAGGAGACGATCGCCGCGGCGGTGCAGCACGGCGTGGCCTACCTCGTCGTCCCGGAGGGCGGACCGAAGAACAAGCCCAACGCGCTGAACTTCGGCCTGGCCCAGGCCACCGGCGACTACACGGTGATCTACGACGCCGAGGACCGCCCCGAGCCCGACCAGCTCCTGAAGTTCGTGGGCACGTTCCGGGACACCTCGGAGAAGGTCGCGTGCGTGCAGGCGCGACTCATGTTCTGGAACGGCGCGAGCAGCTGGGTCTCGCGGTTCTATTGGGTGGAGTACGTGATCCACTTCGAGTGGGTGCTGCGCGGGCTGGCCCGCATGGGCCTCGTGCCCCCGCTGGGCGGCACGAGCAACTGCTTCCGCACCAGCGTCCTCCTGGACGTCGCGTTCGCGCCCGGCGAGATGCCGTTCCAAGACGCCTACATCGGCGCGTGGGACCCGTGGAACGTGACCGAGGACGCCGATCTCGCGGGCGCGCTGGCACTGCGCGGCCTGGACGTCGTCATGACGGACTCGGTCACCTACGAGGAAGCGACGGCGAGCCTGCGCATCGCCCTCGGGCAGCGCTCGCGATGGCTGAAGGGCTACCTGCACACGGGCCTCGTCTACACGCGCCATCCGATCACGATGTCGAGGGCCATGTCGCTGCGTCGCTACGCCGTGTACGTGCTCCTGATGCTCGGCACCCCGCTGAGCATCCTGCTCACGCCGGTCTTCTGGGCGCTGACCGTGGCGTACTTCATCACCCGATCGACGTTCATCGAGTCGCTCTATCCCGCGCCCGTGCTGTACCTCGGCGTCGCGTTGATGCTCGCCGGGAACCTCTTCCTCTTCTACCAGCGCGTCTGGGCCTGCGTGCACCGGCGCAGCGACGGCGGCGTGAAGTACATGCTGCTGAGCCCGATCTGGGAGCTGTTCGGCGTCGTGGTCCTCCTCCGCGTGGCGAACGAGCTGTGCCGTAAGAGCCTGCGCCACCGCTGGGTCAAGACCGAGCACGGGCACGACACCGTCACCGATGACCAGGGCGCGGCCCTGGTGCACGTCTAGTCGACCGGCCTCGTCCGGCTCCAACAGCGATCTCGTCCCCGATGGCGACCTTCCCCACGGAATGGGTGCGCAGCGATGCCCGCACGGCGCGACAGGCCCGCGACCCGGCCGTGTGGTGCGTCGCGGCCGTCGCGGCGCTGGCCTCGGTCGCCGCGGTCGTGTTCTTCGGCCGTCGCGGCGACCTCCTGTCGTACTTCGACACCGCCGCGCACATGACGATCGCCCGGCAGGTGCTGGACAACTCGAGCGGGCATCTGGCGTTCGGGCAGCTCGGCGCGGTGTGGCTGCCGCTGCCGCATCTGCTCGCGCTGCCGTTCGTCTGGAACGACTCGCTGTTCTACAGCGGGCTGGCGGGCGCGTTCCAGTCGATGGTCGCCTACGTCGTCCTCGGCGTCTACGTCTACAAGATCGTGCGCGATCTGACCGGCAGCCTCGCGGCGGCGCTGGCGGCGACGGTCGTGATGCTCGGGAACGCCAACGTCCTGTACATGCAGAGCGTCCCGATGACCGAGCTCGTGCTCTTCGGATGCATCGCGGCGATGATCTACTACCTGCAGCGGTGGATCCAGACCGATCGCTGGGGCTACCTCGTCGCCGCCGGCATCGCCGCGGACCTCGGCTGCCTGACGCGGTATGAGGCCTGGGTCGTCCTGGTGGCCGCGACCGCAGCCGTCGCCATCGTGCTCCACGCCAAGCGCGCGACGTGGCGCCGCGCCCAGGACGTCCTGCTCGGCTTCGTCCTCTTCGCGTTCCTGAGCATCGGACTGTGGCTGCTGTGGAACCAGCTGATCTTCGGCAATGCCCTGACGTTCCAGACCAGCAAGTACGCCAAGCCCTCCAACTGGGTCAACCAGAGCGACATCGCCGTGGGCGCCATCGGGATCTCGATTCGCGCCTACTGGTACGCGATCCTCGAGAACGCCGGCATCGCCGTGATCGTGGCCGGCAGCCTGGGGCTCTGCGTCGCCGTCGCCCGCAAGCGGATGCGGCTCGTGGTGCTGCCGACGCTCTCCGTCCTGAGCCTGATCCCGTTCTTCATCGTGTCCCTGTACAAGGGCCAGCGTCCGCTGCACGTCCTCCAGCTCAACGACAACCTCTACAACGTCCGCTTCGGTCTGCTGATCCTGCTGCCGCTGGCGATCGGCATCGGCTGCCTACTCGGCGCCCTCTCGACCGGCTGGCTGCGCCGCGGTGGCGCGGCGCTGGCGATCGCGGTCGTGCTGCTCACCAGCGCGTGGCAGTTCGGTCACGGCGGCGGCGTCCTGGTCAAGGAGCCCGACAACTGGCTGACCTCCCCGGGTGCCCAGAAGCTCCACGGCGTCAGCGACTTCCTGCGCTCCCGCTACGACGAGCGGGGCGGCACGATCCTGGCCTCGTTCTTCGGCAACGAGTACGTGCTGTTCTGGGCGCGGATCGCACCCGGCCACAACATCAACGAGGGCAGCTTCAAGATCTGGGACCTCGCGCTGGAGGACCCGGTTCGCCAGCACGTCCAGTGGATCGTCATGCGCGACGGCGATCGCACGGACCCGGTCTACGCGGACGTGCACGCGAGCGCCGCGCTGACGCGGTCCTATCGCCTCGTGTACCGCCGGCTCGACTACCTCGTCTACGAGCGCCGGGGCTGAGGAGGGCGGCGGGCGCCGCCGGTCAGCCCGGCTGCGCGACCGGGGTGCTGCCCGCGCCGAGGTAGGCGAGGTCGGCTTCGACCATCTCGCGGACCATGTCCGCGAACGAGGTGCGCGGGACCCAGCCGAGGACGTCGCGCGCCTTGGACGGGTCGCCGACGAGCGGCACCGGGTCGGGCGGTCGCACGAAGGCCTGGTCGACGACGACGTACTGCTCGGGGTCCAGGTCGACGACGGCGAAGGCGGCCTGCACGAGCTCGCGCACCGTGCGGCTGACGCCGGTGCAGACGACGTAGTCGCCGCCCTCGTGCTGCTGGAGCATCAGCCACATCGCCTCGACGACGTCGCGCGCGTGGGCCCAGTCGCGCGTCGCGCTGAGATCGCCGAGGCGCAGCTCGGTGGCCTGCCCGAGCTTGATCGCGGCGGCGGTGCGCGTGACCTTGCGGGTGACGAAGTCGGCCGGGCGGCGCGGCGACTCGTGGTTGAAGAGGATCCCGCTGGACGCGTGCATGCCGTAGCGCTCGCGGTAGGAGGAGACCATCAGGTGGCCGTAGAGCTTGGCCACGCCGTACGGGGTGTGCGGCCGGAACGAGGTGTCCTCGTTCTGGGGCGACTCGCTCGTCGCGCCGAAGATCTCCGAGGAGGAGGCCTGGTAGAGGCGGATGTGCGGGTCGAAGATGCGGATCGCCTCGAGCATCGAGGTCACGCCGACCGCCGTGAACTGCGCGGTCATGACCGGCTGCTTCCACGACGCCGGGACGAACGAGGTCGCGGCAAGGTTGTACAGCTCGTTGGGCCGCGACTGGCTGACCGCGTCCAGCAGCGTCATCTGGTCGAGCATGTCGCCCTGGACCAGGCGCAGGTCGTCGCGGATGTGCTCGATCAGCGGGAAGCGGTCGTTCGTCGAGCGACGAACCATCCCCCAGACCTCATAGCCCTTGCCCAGCAGGAGCTCTGCCAGATAGGACCCGTCCTGGCCGGAGATGCCGGTGATGAGGGCTCGGGGCACGCCGGCGATAGTATCCGTCCGCGTGCCCAAAGCCTTGATCACGGGGATCACCGGCCAGGACGGTTCGTACCTCGCGGAGCAGCTGCTCGAGAAGGGCTACGAGGTCCATGGCCTCATCCGCCGCTCCTCCTCGTTCAACACCGAGCGCCTGGACAACCTCTACCGCGACCCGCACGAGGAGCAGGTGCAGCTGAAGCTGCACCACGGCGACCTCAGCGAGTCCAGCCGGCTCGTACGCCTCGTCTACGAGATCCAGCCCGACGAGGTCTACCACCTGGGCGCGCAGTCGCACGTGCGCGTGTCGTTCGACATCCCGGAGTACACGAGCGACATCACGGGCATGGGCACGGTCCGCCTGCTGGAGTCGATGCGCGACGCCGGCGTGACGCCGCGCTTCTACCAGGCGTCGTCCTCGGAGATGTTCGGCTCGACGCCGCCCCCGCAGGGCGAGGACACCGTGTTCCACCCGCGTAGCCCGTACGCGGTGGCGAAGGTCGCCGCCTACTGGATCACGGTGAACTACCGCGAGTCCTACGGGATGTTCGCCTGCAACGGCATCCTCTTCAACCACGAGTCCCCGCGCCGTGGCGAGACGTTCGTCACCCGCAAGATCACGCGCGCGCTCGCGCGCATCCACGCGGGGCTGCAGGACAAGCTCTATCTGGGCAACCTGGACGCCAAGCGCGACTGGGGCTACGCCCCGGACTACACGGACGCGATGTGGCGGATGCTGCAGGCCGACGAGCCCAACGACTACGTCATCGCGACCGGCGAGATGCACTCGATCCGCGAGTTCCTCGACGTCGCCGCCGCCCGCCTGGGGATGACCTGGGAGGACGTCGTGGAGATCGACCCTCGCTACTACCGCCCGGCGGAGGTCGACGCGCTCTGCGGCGACGCCTCCAAGGCGAAGGCCGAGCTCGGCTGGACGCCCACGGTGACCTTCCAGGAGCTGGTGACGATCATGATCGACGCCGACGTCAAGGCGCTCGAGGACCAGCTCGCCGGCCGGGGCCTGCGCCAGTCGTGAGCGAGCCGAACGCCGCCCACTGGGACGGACGCCGCACGGTCGTCACCGGAGGCGCCGGCTTCCTCGGGCGGTTCGTGGTGCGCCGGCTCCAAGCGCTGGGCGCGGACGTCTCGGTGCCGCTCTCCGCGGAGTACGACCTGCGCGACGCGGACGCCTTCCGCGCCGCCGTCGAGGGTGCCGACACGGTCATCCACCTCGCCGCGCGCGTCGGCGGGATCGGCTTCAACCGCCGCAACCCGGCGCCGCTTGTCTACGACAACCTCGCGATGACGACGAACGTCTTCGAGCAGTCCCGCCTCGCGGGCGTCAAGAAGCTCGTCTCCGCGTGCACGGTCTGCGCGTACCCCAAGGTGCTGGCGACCCCGTTCTCCGAGGACGACCTCTGGAACGGCTACCCGGAGGAGACGAACGCGCCGTACGGGCTGGCGAAGAAGATGATGCTCGTGCTGTCGGACGCGTACCGCCGGCAGTACGGCTTCGACTCCGTCGTCCCGATCGTCGCCAACCTCTACGGCCCCGAGGACAACTTCGACCTCGAGGACTCCCACGTGATCGCGGCGATGATCCGCAAGTACGTGGAGGCCCGCGATCACGGCGGCCAGGTCGAGCTGTGGGGCACCGGCTCCCCCTCGCGCGAGTTCCTCTACGTCGACGACGCCGCCCGCGCGCTGCTGCTGGCGGCCGAGCGGCTGCAGACCTCCGACGCGATCAACGTCGGCACCGGCATCGAGACGAAGATCCGCGACCTGGCGTCGCTGATCGAGGAGCTGACCGGGTTCACCGGCGAGACCGTCTGGGACCCGTCACGGCCCGACGGCCAGCCGACCCGCTTCCTCGACGTGTCCCGCGCACGCGAGCTGTTCGGCTTCGAGGCGAAGGTCCAGCTGCGCGACGGGCTGCGCGAGACGATCGCCAGCTTCGAAGAGGCGGCGCAGCGGGCGTAGTCGCTGATCGGCTCCGGCCGGTCAGGAGCATTGACGTCGAGGACTCATGGGAGCCGCCTCCCGAGACCTTCTGATCCGGCGGGCGCCAGGAGCGCGATCACCAGGCACAGCCACGCCCCGCCCACGAGGTAGCCGGCGATGACGTCGCTGGGCAGGTGGGCGCGTGAGATGACGCGGTCGATCCCCATGAGGACGATCAGCGCGATGGACGTGAGCTCGATCGCGCGCTGACCGTGCCGGCGGGCGATCCAGGCGACCATGCCGAAGAGCGCGGTCGCGTAGGCGACGTGCCCGCTGGGGAAGTTGCGTCCGTAGTCGTGGTGCTCGAGCCACAGCGGCGTGGGCCCGAAGACGTGCTTCAGGATCGCGTTGAGGATGACGACGAGCGACGCGGCGACGATCAGCAGCGCCCAGCGGCGACCGAGGTTCTCGAACACGATCGCCCCGAGCGCGAGCACCGTCCCCGCGGCGATCCACGGCGTGGCGAGCGTGTCGAAGAACCCGATCAGCGACCGGATGTCACCCGGGTAGCGCCAGACGCGCCAATGGCCATCGGCTGCCGCGCGATCGCCCGGCAGCGGCCCCACCCACTTCAGCCACGCGAAGATGACGAGGACGAGCGCCAGCATCGTCGCCCCCGCGACGAGCAACCGCTGTCGACGATCCAGCGCGGCGATGACGGTCAGTTGATCGAGACGGTCTTCGCCCACTCGACGGTGCGCTTCAGCCCGTCGTGCAGCTCGACCTCGGCGATCCACCCGAGCTCCTCGCGCGCGCGGGTGACATCGAGGCAGCTGCGGTCCATCTCGCCCAGCCGGCCCTCTTCGAAGATCGGCTCGAAGTCCGCGTTGCCGCTGAGTGCCTTCAGCCCCTCGACGATGTCCAGGACCGAGCTCTCACGGCCCGTGCCGACGTTGTACTCGTCGTGGGCGTCGTTGTGCGCGAGGACGGCGAGCAGGGCCCGGACCACGTCGCCGACGAAGACGTAGTCGCGCGTCTGCTCGCCCGAGCCGTAGATCGTCGGGCGTTCGGCGCTCTCGAGCTTGCCGCAGAAGATGGCGATGACGCCGGCCTCCCCGAGCGGGTCCTGGCGCGGGCCGTAGACGTTGCCGAGGCGCACGGTCGCGCCCTTCAGGCCGAAGAGGCGCCCGTAGAGGCCGATGTAGCGCTCGGCGCAGAACTTCGACTGGCCGTACGGCGCCTCGGGCAGGGGCTCGATCGTCTCGGGTGTCGGGATGACCGATGCCTCACCGTAGATCGCGCCGCCCGTGGAGACGTTGATCACGCGGGCCTGCAGGGAGCGGGCGGCGTTGAGGACGTTGATCGTGCCGCCGACGTTCGTCAGCGCGTCCCACGCCGGGTCGGCGACGGACTTGCGCACGTCGATCTGGGCGGCCAGGTGGAAGATCGCCTCGGGCTTGACCGCCTCGACGACCTGCAGGACCGCGTCCGCGTCGCGGATGTCGGCGCGGTGGACGTCGACGCCGTTCTCGTGCGCGCTCGCGAGGTTCTCCTCCTTGCCGGTGGAGAAGTCGTCGAGGACCGCGACGTCGTGCCCCTGCTCCAGCAGCGCGTCGACGAGGTTCGATCCAATGAATCCGGCCCCGCCGGTGACCAACGTTCGCATGCGCGCAGCGTATTCGCAATCGCTGGGAAGCTCCTGGGACGGGTGGGCCCGATGATCCGCCGGTTTTGGGGAACTTTCTCCGTGTCGGGCTCCGCCAGCGCCATGCACTCCGGCAGCGGCACGCGCAGAAGCGGGGACATGATGTCGGGGCCATCGTCGCTGTGCGGATGCCCGCTCAGGTGGCCGTACTCGTGGACCAGGACCGTGCAGAACCGGGTCCACGGCAGGTACGCGTCGGGGTTGAACGCGATGGAGCACTGGCTGTTCAGCTCCGGCCGGCCGTACAGCGAGACCGGGTTGAACCACCAGGAGCGAGCGTTGATGGACGGCACGTCGGCGGTCCAGAGCAGATTGACCTGCCCGCCGCACGGGTCCGTTCCCCAGTACTGCTTGGCCAAGGCGACGGCGGCGGTCATCCCGGGCGACCCGACCGGGTAGGGCGCGACGAACTGCGCCGGCAGCGGGGGGCGCGCCACCTGGCGCACCGCTCCGACGGGGCTCGCCACCGCGCCGAGCAGCGCGAAGCCCAGCACGACGGCGCCGATCCAGACACGAACGGACACGAACCCCGCGCTCCCCTCCTCGCGGGGCCGGACCGCCCCGATGAGGGTTCATCACAGCTGCCGGTGCGACGGCGCTCGGGGGAGATTCAGACCTGCGCTTCGGGGATCTGTGCGCCGCTGCGCCTGCAGAGAATCCCGCGCGCCGTAGCATCACGGCCATGCGGATCCGTGCAGCAGTCCTCGAGGAGTTCGGTCAGCCTCTCGTCGTGCAGGACGTCGACTTGGCCGGTCCCAAGGCGGGCGAGGTCCTGGTCAAGCTCGTCGCGTGCGGCGTCTGCCATACCGACATGTACACCGCCTCGGGCGCCGATCCGTCCGGCTACGCACCGGCGGTGCTCGGGCACGAGGGCGCGGGCGTCGTCGAGGCGATCGGCGTGGGCGTCACCAGCGTCAAGCCCGGCGATCACGTCGTCACGCTCTTCTCGCCGCAGTGTCGCGAGTGCGTGCACTGCGTCTCGCCCAAGACGAACCTGTGCATGGCGATCCGCGCCGAGCAGAACCTCGGCCATCTGCCTGACGGCACGACGCGCCTGTCGCGCGGCGACGAGCCGATCCGCCACTTCATGGGCACCTCGACCTTCGCCGAGGCGACGGTCATGCCCGAGATCGCGCTGGCCAAGGTCAATCCCGAGGCTCCGCTGGAAGTGGCGGCGCTCTTCGCCTGCGGCCTCACCACCGGCCTCGGCGCCGCGATGTACACGGCCAAGCTCGAGCAGGGCTCGACCGCCGTCGTCTTCGGCGCGGGCATGGTCGGCCTGGGCGCCGTCGTCGGCGCGCGCATCCAGGGTGCCGAGCGGATCGTCTGCGTCGACATGTCCGACGAGCGCCTCGAGCTCGCCAGGCAGCACGGCGCGACCCACGTGATGAAGGGCGGCCCCGAGGCAACGGCCGCGATCCTGGAGATGACCGACGGATTCGGTGCCGACTACACCTTCGAGTGCACCGGTCTCGTCAGCGTCATGCAGCAGGCCGTCGAGACGGCTCGCATGGGCTGGGGCCTGTGCACCGTCTGCGGCGTCGCCGGCAAGGGCGAGACGCTCGACGTCATCCCCCGCTGGCTGATCCAGGGCCGCCGCGTCGCGGGCTCGAGCTTCGGCGGGGCCAAGGGCCGCGACAACGTGCCCGAGCTCGTCCAGCGATACCTCGACGGGGACATCGACGCCGAGGCGTTCATCTCCCACAGGATCACGCTCGACGAAGTCAACAAGGGCTTCGACCTCATGCACCACCAGGACGGGATCCGCAGCGTCATCCAGTTCAGCTGATCGAGCCGAGACGGAGGCGTACTAAACGCTCTCGTACATTCGTCCGAACGCTGGCTTTCCGCCTTCAGTCCGTGTTATTAACTCCGTGTCAACACGCGCAGGAGGCACGGATGTCGACACAGAGCGGTTCAACGCAGACCTGGGCGGCCCCCGTCGGTGCCCCGCAT
Organism: Solirubrobacterales bacterium; assembly: GCA_025964175.1. Taxonomy (GTDB): domain Bacteria; phylum Actinomycetota; class Thermoleophilia; order Solirubrobacterales; family Solirubrobacteraceae; genus Capillimicrobium. The sequence goes on along the minus strand of JAOPZL010000281.1, from coordinate 5,764 downwards.
TGCAACTTCCATCGCGATCGCGCCGCGGAGATGCTGTACGCGGGCACCCCGCTGTGCAGCGAGTGCTGCATCCGCGTCGGGCGCGTCGACCCGCGAAGTGGCAGGGACGACGCGGACCAGACGTGACCGGCGAGTGGGGCGTGCTTGCCCCCGCCGCTGGGTAGACCACGGTTCTGTCCCCGATCTGGAGGTCATCGCCGTGTTGTGGCTCGTCCTTGGAGTTGTCCTGCTGATCATCGCCATCGCTGGCGGCGCGATCGTCCACCCCATCCTGTTCGTCCTCGCGATCCTCGCGCTCATCATGTTCGTGACGGGCACGCGCGGGCGCGGTTCGGCGGTATAGACGTCGTGGGTGTGCCCGGCGGCCTCAGCCGCCGGGCACACCCGAACGTCAGCCGACTTCGGTGTCGCGCAGCTGCTTGCGCCGTGGCGCGTTGGACAGCGCGACGGCCAGGACGAGCGCCCCGCCGTAGAACAGGCTCTGCACCCAGGAGGCCAGGCCGATGATCGTCAGGCCCGTGATCCCGGTGACGAGGAAGTAGACGGCGACGATCGTCCCCCACGGGTTGAAGCGCCCGGGGATCAGCGTCGTCGAGCCCAGGAACGCGGCCGCGAACGCCGGGAGCAGGAACGACGCTCCCGAGGTCGAGTCGGCCCCGCCGGTCGTGCCCGCGTACAGGACGCCGGCCGCGGCGCTGATCACCGCGGTGGTGACCAGCGCGCCCCAGCGCACGCGCGTGACGTTGATGCCGCTCAGCCGCGAGACCTTGCGCCCGCGGCCGACGAACAGCAGCCGCCGCCCGACCGCCGTGTACTCGAACACGTACCAGAGCACGAGGCACAGGATCAGCCCGTAGTAGAAGGCGATCGGCACCCCGAGCAGCGTCTTGCCGACGACGTAGTCGACGAGCCCGTTGGAGACGCCGCTGATCGTCTGCGAGTCGCTGATCCACAGCACGACGCCCGACAGGACGGTGCCGGTGCCGAGCGTCACGATGAACGCGTCGACACCGAACACGAGCACGAACATCCCGTTGATCAGCCCCACGACCGCCCCGGCCGCCAGGGCGGCCAGGATCGCCGCCCAGATCGGCCAGCCGTGCTGGGCGTTGAGGACGGCGATCAGCATCGCCGAGAGCGACAGCACACCGGCGATCGACAGGTCGTAGTCGCCGGTGGTGAGCGTGATCGTCACCCCCAGGGCCAACACGACGAGCACGGCCTGGGAGCCGAGGATCGTCGAGAAGTTGGCGCTGGTCATGAACGTGTCGGGACGCAGGATCCCGAACACGGCGATGACGATCGCCCAGACGGCCAGCAGCCCGTAGCGCTCGAGCAGGCGTGAGGGGCTCACCGTCACTTCAGGCCCCACAGCTGGTCGAACCCGGCGACGTAGGAGTCCCCGTAGCCGTCGGACGCCGTGGGCGGGTTGCCCGCCGAGGCGACGTTGTCCTTGGTGAAGACGAGCAGCGGCGCCTTGTCGTAGTCGGTGTCGGGGATCTTGCGACCCGTCGCCGCCCGCATGTCGGCGTCGAGCATCGCGTCAGCGATCCACACCTCGTTCTCGCCGAGGTTCATCTCCAGCTGGCCGTCGGCCACCATCTTCAGGGCGAACGGCGTGCCGTTGAACGTGGCCATGCCGATCTTGCCCGTCTTGCCCGCGACCTGGATCCCGGCCTGCGCGAACTGCGACATCGCGTCGTAGATCGGGATGACGTAGTTGAGGTTCGGGTTGCGCTGGATGCCCGCGGAGACCTGCTCCTTCACGCCGGTGGCCCACTGCGCGGTGGGGACGTTGGCCGTCTCCACCTTGCAGTCCGGGCAGTTGGCGGCGAACTGGTCCTTCATGCCCTTGACGACGTCGGCGGTCGACGACAGGTCTTCGGCGACGATGGCCAGCGCGTCGGCCTTGCCCTGCGTCGCGACGATGGTCCACGCCGCCAGGATCTTGCCGACCTCCTCGTACGGCAGCCGCACGGCGCCGTCGATGGTGGGCGGGATCGTCCAGCCGAAGCCGGCAAGGTGGGTCGAGACGACCTTCACGCCGGCCGCGCGGGCCTTCGTGAGCTGCGGCGCGACGAGCTTGGGATCGATGCCGAGCAGATCGATCGCGTCGTACTTCTCGGCGATCGCGGTGTTGATGCCCTGCACCCACTGGTCGCTCTTGCCCTGGTTCTGCCAGTGCTTGAACGTGAAGCCGATCCGCTTGGCCTGCGCGGCCTGCTCGGTGGTGATGACCTGCGTCAGCGGGATCTGGCTGCTGACCGGGATCGACATGACCTTCTTGCCGCTCATCTCCTTGGCGGCGTCGAACGCCTCACCCGGAGGGGTGAACGTCGGCTCCTTGCTGTACTGGTCGATGATCGCCTGCGCGGCGGCGATGTTCGCCCCGCCCGCGGCGTCGCTCGCCGTCGTCGTCGCGGCCGCGGTTCCCGAGTCGGCGGCGGTCCCGGTGGACCCGCTGTCCGAGCTCGAGCCACAGGCCCCGAGCGCCACCATCGCGGCGACCGCTGCGGTCACCGTCACCATCCTGCGTGAGCCGATTCGACCGGCCCGCTGATTGATCCCCATTGCGACGTCCCTCCAGGTGCATGCGCGTGGCCGATTGTGGCCACGCTGATTTCGGTTTCCGGCCCTCTCCAAGGCCGATGAACTGACCCGACTGACGTCAGACAGCAGTGCCCGCGCGCTCGCGGGCGTAGACCGGCGCCAGGCTCGGTGGGCAGTCCACGAGCTCCTTCGGCTCCGGGCGCAGGTAGGCGTTGACCTTCGCTGAGGTGACGCCGTAGGAGATCAGGCTCTCCACGAGCTTGACCGCCGCGGCGGTTCCGTCGAAGACCGGAACGCCCAGCTCCTCCTGCATGACCTTGTCCAGCGGGCCCATGCCCGCGCAGCCGAGCAGGATGGCCTCGGCGCCGTCCTCGTCGATCGCGGCACGGGCCTCGACGGTGATGAGCCGCTTGGCGCGATCGAGGTCCTCCTCGATCTCCAGCACGGTCAGCGGCGCCGAGCGCACCGAGGCGCAGCGGTGCTGCAGGCCGACGCGGTGCACGACCTCCTCGATCAGCGGACGCGCGCGCGGCAGGACGGTGACCACCGACCACTTGTGCGCGACGAGGCTGGCCAGGTGGAAGCTCGCCTCGGCGATGCCGACCACCGGCACGTCGGAGACCTCGCGGCACGCGTTCACGGCGGGGTCGCCGTAACAGGCGATGACGATGCCGTCGTACTTCCCACGAGCAGCGGCGACGGTGTCGACGAGGTGGTAGGCGGCCAGCACCTCGTCGGTGAAGCCCTCGATCGACCGCGGGCCCGCGCTGGGGCTGACGGCGGTGATCTCGGTGCCCGGGTTGGCGGCGGCCCGGGCGCTGCGGGCGATGTCGTCGGTCATCGCCTGCGTGGTGTTGGGGTTGATCACGAGGATCGACGGCATGCTGGCCGGCTCCCTTCCTGGTAGGTGGTCACTGCACGGCCTCGGCGATCTCGACCTCGGTGACCGGTGCCGACGTGCTGGTCAGCACCTGCTGGGCGATCCCGTCCTTGGTCAGGGCGGCGCCGGACAGCTCGCCGACCACGCGCCCACGGGCGAGGACGAGCAGCCGGTCGCACAGCGCGGCGAGCTCCTCGTAGTCGGCGCTGGCGCACAGCACGGCGGTTCCGCCCGCGGCGGCCTCGCGGATCGCGGCGAAGATCTGCTCGCGGGCCTGGACGTCGACGCCCTGGGTCGGCTGGTCCAGCAGCAGCACGCGCGGCTGGATCTGCAGCCACTTGGCCAGGATCGCCTTCTGCTGGTTCCCGCCCGACAGGGCCGACATGTCCATCGACGGCTCGTTGGGCGAGACGGCGAAGCGCTCGCCGAGCTCGCGCGCCGACGCCTCCATCTTGCGCCGGGAGAGGCCGAAGCGCCCGCGGTGGCGGTTCAGCGTCGTCATCGTCACGTTGTCGGTGATGCTGAGCGCGCCGATCGCCGCCTCGGCGGGGCGGTCGGCGGGCACGAAGCCCATCCCCATCCCCAGCGCGCGGTCGGGCGTGAGGTGCGCGAGGTCGGCCGTGCGGCCCTCGACCTCGACCTCGCCCCGGCCCCGGCGGGAGCCGAAGAGGACGTGCGCGACCTCCTCGAAGCCCGAGCCGATGAGCCCGGTGACGCCGAGCACCTCGCCGGCGCGGACGGTCAGGTCGACGTCCTCCAGGCGGGTGCCGCCCATGCCGGCGGCGCGCAGCACGACCGGCGCCCCGGCCTCGACGTGGTGCACCGCCTCGTGACGCTGCACGCGATGGCCGATGATGAGCTCGACGAGATCGTCGCCCGACATCTCCGAGACCGTCCCGGTGCCGGCCAGGCGGCCGTCGCGCAGGACGGTGACGCGGTCGCAGACCTCGCGGACCTCGTCGAGGTCGTGCGTCACGAACAGCACGCTGCCGCCCTCGGCGACAACCGCGCGCACGAGCGCGAAGAGGCGGTCGATGCCGGTCCGCGGGAGGAACGCGGTCGGCTCGTCCAGGACGAGCAGCGACCCTTCGTGACCGCCGAGGCGCAGCTCCTCGACCGCTCGGGCGATGGCCACGAGCGCGCGCTGCATCGGGGTCAGCCGGCTGACCTGCTCGGCGGGATCGATCCCGGTCAGGCCGTAGCGGTCGAGCATCTCCTGCACCCGCTTGCGCTCGCGGCTCCAGTGGATGCGGCCCGCGCCGCGCGAGGCCAGACGCGAGACGATCACGTTCTCGGTCACCGACAGGCTCGGGACGAGCGCGAGGTCCTGATGGACGAAGGCCAGCCCGAGGTCGCGGAACGAGCCGGGCGCGAGCGGCAGCGAGATCTCGCGGTCGCGCAGGACCAGGCGACCCTCGTCGGGCTCGTGGAACCCGGCCAGCACCTTCAGCAGCGTCGACTTCCCGGAGCCGTTCTGGCCGAGCAGACCGTGGACCTCGCCGCGGCGGATCGTCAGGGACGCGCCGTCGAGTGCGCGCGCGCCGCCGAAGCTCTTGGACACATCGGTCAGCTGCAGCAGGTCAGGCGCCGTCACGGGTCCCGTCAATGTCACGCCTCCTCCTCCCCCCACAGGGCCGTAGTTGTCTTGCCGAGAAGACAAAACATGTCTGGTAACGTAGACAACCGGTGGGGCCTTTGCAAGCGGCCTCGCGCGTGAACCCGATCGGTGCCGTGCCATGCTTGCTCCGACAGTCGCTTATCGTGGGTCGCGTTGAGCCTGATCGACCGGACATCACCACTCCCCGTCTACTTCCAGATCGCGCTGGACATGCGGCGACGTCTGGCGGAGGGCGAGTGGGCGGTCGGTGAGCGCATCGCCCCGGAGGTCGCGCTGGCGCGCGAGTACGACGTCAGCCGGGTGACCATCCGCCAGGCCCTGGCCGAGCTGGTCAAGGACGACCTGCTGGAGCGCCACCGCGGCAGCGGCACCTACGTCCGCGACCAGCAGAACCCGCTCGTCTACGACCTCAGCCTCACCGTCGGCGCGCTCGCCGCGCGCCTGCGCCAGGAGGGGTTCGAGAACCGCGCCGAGGTGATCGAGGTCGGGCGCATCGACACGCCCCGCCCCGATCTGCGCCAGCGGCTGCAGATCGCTCAGCACTGCTCCGCCGTCTTCATGGTCCGCCGCGTCCTCAACAACGCCGAGACGACCGCCATCTACCGCTCCTGGTTCAACGCGGCGCTGGTCCCGGGCCTGGAGAACTCGCCCGGGCTCGCCGGCTCGCTGTCGGTCGTGCTGGCCGAGGACTACGGGCTGGTGCCCAACCGCAGCGA
>JAOPZL010000184.1 GCA_025964175.1 Solirubrobacterales bacterium | reverse complement strand
CGCGCACCCGCGCACGCGCGCGAGAGCCGCTGTACATTCGCCGGCGATGCGCATCGACCACGTGATCCTGGCGACCACCGACCTGGACCGGACCGCCGCGCGCCTGCGCGAGGAGCACGGCCTCGCCGGCGTGCCCGGAGGCCGCCACGTCGGGCTGGGCACGCACAACCGCATCGTCCCGCTGGGGACCGGCTACCTCGAGCTCCTCGCGGTCGCCGACCCCGCCGAGGCGGCGACGTCGACGTTCGGGGCCTGGGCGCTGGCGACGCTGGCCGGCGGCGACGAACGGCTGATGGGCTGGGCGGTCGCCGTCGAGGACGTCGCCGCACACGCGGCCCGCCTGGGCACCGCCGTCGACCGCCTCGAGCGCGCCGGCCTCGTCGTCCACCACACGGGCATGGAGCAGGCCGCCGCCACCCCCGCCACCCCGTTCCTCATCGGCCGCCGTGCGGAAACGCCCGACCCGGGCGCCGCGGCGGCCGACCATGCCGTCTCCCCTGCCGGCTTCGCCTGGATCGAGGTCGGTGGCGACGCGTCCGGGCTGCACGCGTGGCTGGACCGCTCGGCCACGACGCTGAGCGTGCGGGTGACGGCCGGCGCGCCCGTGCTGCGCCGCGCCGCGATCGCCACCGCCGACGGCCGCGCGATCGTCCTCTAGACGGGCTCGAGCAGGCGCTGCGCGATGGCGCGGTAGATCCGCGTCGCCTGCTCCAGCGCCGCGACCGCGACCGACTCGTCGACCCCGTGGGCCTGGGCCTCCTGCCCCGGTCCGAGGATGACCACGGGGATGTCCAGCGCCTCCACGAAGACGGACGCGTCGGTGAGGTACGGCAGCCCCTTGACGACCGCCGGCCGCCCGAGCTCCTCGCGGACCGCGTCGGCGCAGGCGCGCACGAGCGGGTGGCCGGGGTCGGTGGCGACCGGCGCCCCCTCGCGCAGGACCGAGAGCGTCGCCGCGTCGCCCCGCTCGCCCAGCGCCCGCAGGATCCCCGCGTGGTCGTGGACCGGCAGGGTGCGGACGTCGAGCACGGCGCGCGCGGCGCCGGGCACGACGTTGGGCGCGTCGCCGCCGTCGATCTGGTTGACCGAGACGCTGCCGCGGCCCAGCAGCAGGTGCTCGCCGGACACGAGCGCGTCCAGCGACTCCAGCGGGTGCAGCCACGCCATCAGCGCCGCGATCGCGTTGCCCTCGCGCCCCACGACCGACCCGTGGCCGCGCTGCCCGGTCGTCTCGACCTGCACCCACAGCAGACCCTTGTGCGCGCAGCCGACGTCGAGGCCGGTCATCTCGCCGACGACCATCATCCCGGCGTCGTCGACGATCCCCGACTCGGCCATCAGGCGCGCTCCGCAGCTGTCGGTCTCCTCGCCGGCGGTGAGGGCCAGGACGACGTCGCCCTGCGGCACCTGCCCGCTCGCCACCAGCTCGCGCAGCGCGACCGCCATCGCGGCGATCGCGCCCTTCATGTCGGCCGACCCGCGCCCCCACAGCCGCCCGTCGCGGACCTCACCGCCCAGAGCGTCCGAGCTCCAGGCGCCGGGCCCGACCGGCACGGTGTCGAGGTGGCCGCAGAACACCAGCGACGGTCGCTGCCCGCTGCCGCGCAGGCGGGCGACCAGGTTGGCGCGCCGCTCGTCCAGCGGCTGGAGCTCGACCTCCACACCGGGCACGTCGAGGAAGCGCGCGACGACCTCCGCCGCGCACAGCTCGTCCCCCGGCGGATAGGCGGTCGCGCAGCGCACGAGCGCGGCCGCCAGGTCCACCGTCTCGCTCACGCGCCGCCCGCCGGCTCGGGCACGTAGGCGATCGCCTCGACCTCGATCAGCAGGTCGGGGTAGGCCAGCCCGACGCAGCGGACCGCCGTGCCCGACGGGCCCGGCTCGTCGAAGAACTCCAGCCGGACGCGCGTCATCGCCTCCCAGTACTCGCGGATGTCGTCGCCCTCCCCCTCGAACACGTAGAACGTGTTGAACTTGACGACGTGGCGCATCTCCGCGCCCTGCTCACGCAGGACCGAGCGGATGTTCTCGAACACGTTGCGGGTCTGGACCTCGATGTCCCCGGGACCGATCGTCTTGCCCTGCTCGTCGGCGGAGATCTGCCCTCCGACGAAGATGAACGGCCCGCACTGCCAGCCCTGCGAGAACGGCGTCGGCATCGACCAGTCCCAGTGGCCGGCGGGCATGATCCGCCTGGCCGCAGGCCAGGCGGGGGTCATGTCGGCGGAGGTCACGACGGGAGGTCGGCGTCCGCGATGCCCGCGTACTCGCGCACGAACTGGGCCGTCTCGGAGCGGTCGACGTGCTGGTAGACCAGCTCGGCGATGAACGAGGGGGGCGTCGCGTTGACGTTCTCGAACAGCCCCAGCCGCTGGGCGTTTCCGCTCGCCGTGAGGTCGTAGACGAAGCTGAAGAAGCGGTTCTTCTCCCGCGCCGTGACGCCGTGGCCGGGCAGGAACGCGTCGAGCTTGGGGCCGAACTCCGGGTGGTCCCAGATCTTCTCCGGCCAGCGCGAGATGAGGCCCTGGCCGCAGAGGTCCTGCAGCGTGTACATGATGCGGTTGTAGTTCGTGATCGAGTGCAGTCGCCCGGCCGAGACGAGCCCCGGGTGGGGCACCTCGACGCCGTTCCAGGTCTGGCTGTCGGCGATCGCGGCGATCGAGAACGCGCGCAGCGTCTGCGCGTACGTCGTGATCTCGGCCACCGCGCGGCGCACGCCCGGGACCTTGTCGGTGCCGAGGATCTCCGTGATCACCTGTGCCGTGCCGGCGAAGATCTCCGCGCGGTAGGCCAGGCGGGTCATGATGTGCCACAGCACGTAGACGCAGCTCTCGAAGTACAGCTTCAGGAAGTCGAGGTTGCGCAGGCTGAACACGTACTCGCGCGGGACGAAGACGTCGTCGAAGACGATCATCTGGTCCATCTCCTCGCCGGCGGCGTTGAGGGGATGGTCCTCGCGGGAGACGGGGCCGTTGATCGTCGGCTCACGCAGCAGCAGCGACAGGCCCGGCAGGTTCACCGGGATCGCCGCCCAGATCGCCGCGTCGGGCCCCAGGCCCTCCCCCAGCGTGGTCGACAGCGTGAAGAAGTGCGTGATCGATCCGGAGCTTCCGGCGATCTTGCTGCCGCGCAGCACGATCCCGTCGGGCCGCTCATCGACCACCCGCAGCGTCGCCGGGCGGTCGTTGCGCGGCACCGAGCGGTCCGACTGGGCGTCGGCGATCAGGTCCGTGGAGAGCAGGTTGTGCTCGCCCGACATCTGCACGAAGTTGCGGATGTTGTCCGCGAACTCCGGGCTCTCGGCCTGGACGCGGTCGATGATGGCCATGAAGCCGAGCGACATCGCCGGGCCGTAGTCGGGCGGGCGCCCGAACATGCCGAGCGTGGTGCGCGTCGTCGCGCCGATCTGCTCGCGCTTGCGGTACAGGTCGTCGCGGGTGGTCGGGACCTGCCAGCCGCGCGACTTGCGCGCGCCGGTCACCGGGTCCGCGTAGGTGACGATGTCCCGCCACTTCGGGTCGAACTGCAGGTCCATCACCTTGGCGAACGTCTGCGCCGCGGGACCCGTGACCGGGTGGGAGGCGACGTCGTCGACCTCCGTCCCGTCGGCGGCGATGACGCGGCGCCCGTCGGCGAGGCTCTTGAGGTACTGCTCGCCGTTCATCAGGTGCGGCTCGTCGCCGTCGGCGAGCGCCTCGATGACCTTGTCGACGTACGGGGGTGACTTGACAGTGGAATCGGTCATAGCGAACTTGCTCCTTTTCAGTCGCCGGCGGCGACGGTGGTGACCGCCGCGGCGGCTTCCTGGTGTGGCGTGATGACGACCTCGCCGGCCTCGGCCGACGGGTGGTTGCGCTCGGGCGACACGATCAGCGCGGCGCCGTAGATGACGACGGCGATGACCGCCGAGGAGATGAAGCTGAGGTCGACGCCGTTGGCGGCGTTGGCCCACGGCCCGGTGAAGATCGAGGTGGCCGAGAACATCAGCCCGATCACGACCGCCGGCACGAACGCGATCATCGCGCGCACGTTGACGCCGTGCCAGTACCAGTAGGCCCCGCCCTTGCGACCCATGTTGAAGAGCTGCAGGTCGTAGGGGTAGTAGCGCCCGCGGCAGTAGGCGAAGCCGAGCAGCGTGATGAGCATCCACGGGGCGCACACCACGTTGAGGATCAGCAGGAAGGCCGAGACGGTGTCCTGCGCGTTGAGCACGAGGCCGCCGACGTAGACGATGACCACGGCGAGCGCGCCGACGGTCAGCGTCGCCGGCACCCGCGCCAGGCGCGGGATGAGCGACGAGGTGTCCAGCCCGGTGCCGTACAGCCCGAGCGCGCCCTGGGCGAAGCTGCCGAACAGGCCGACGAGCAGGATGAGCACGACGTACCAGCTCGGCGAGATGCCGACCAGCCCGCTGACGAACGGCGTCGAGACGTCGGTGAACATCGTCGACATGTACGCGGCGAAGACGAGCGTCAGCCAGCAGCCGACGAACATGCCGGTGCCCGCTCCGAGCATCACCGTCGTGTTGCTGAAGCGCTTGCGCGAGACGTAGCGGGCGAAGTCGTTGGCGAACGGGCTGTAGGAGATCGGCAGCGACAGCGCCACCGTCGCGGCCAGCGCCCACGTGGCCCAGAAGCTGCCGAGCAGGTACTCCCCGCCCTTGTAGCCGCTGTCGAAGTCACCGAGCTTGGCGAAGAAGCCGACGACCAGGATGATGCCGACGGTCGGGACCAGGAACTTCTGCGCGGCCAGCACCATCGCGTGGCCGTAGATCGAGATGGCCAGGACGGTCGCCCCGAGCAGCCCGTACACGACGATCCGCATGCCGTCGTTGTCCGGCGTGCCGATCAGCCGGGCCAGGCCGGAGACGATCGCGTCGCCTCCCGTCCAGATCGTCAGCGACACGAAGCCGATGGCGATGAACAGCGCCTGCAGCGAGCCGACCATCCGGCCGACGAGCCCGAAGTGCGCGCCGGAGCTGACGGCGCTGTTGGTTCCGGTGCGCGGTCCCAGCAGCGAGAACGGCGCGAACAGCAGGCAGCCGATGGCCAGGCCGACGGTGATCGCGCTGACGGCGCTCCACCAGCCCAGGCCGAAGGCGATCGGCAGCCACCCGGCCACGATGATCCCGAAGCACATCTGCGTTCCCAGCCAGACCCAGAACAGGTTGGCCGGGCTGGAATGACGCTCGTCCTCGGGGATGTAGTCGATCCCGCGGTTCTCCACGCGGCCGATCGCCGCGCCGTCGCCGACCACCTCGGGGTGGCCCGCGTGGCCCATCGGCTCGTCCAGATGCATCGGCCCGCCGCGCGAGCCGTCGTCTTCCCTCGTCATCGTCCCCACTCCCTCCATGCGTCGCTGACCCCGGCGTTTTCGCCGAGGGCTGGCCGATGGACCGCCTCTCCGCGGACCACCGTTCTGCACTCCTCCTCCGAGCCCCTTGGGACAGGGACCGTCGTCTTCTATGCCGTGCCGGCCGCGAGCGACCGGCTCAGCGCCACGCGCAGTCGGGCGCCGATGGCGCCGTCCCACGCGCGGACCCGCGCACGTAGATCCGGGTGATCGGACACCCGGTCGATCACGGCCGGACGCCGGTCGACACGAGCCGCGTACCTCCCGATGGGAGGCATCGCGGCCGTGCGCACGGCCGGTTCCAGCCGCAACGTCGTCGCGTCACGCCGGACCTCGGCGTCGACGACGGTGACCTCGATCTCGTGGCAGCGGCCGAGCAGCCGCGCGGCGCGCGGCAGATCGCCCTGACCGACGAGCTCGCGGACCCGGGTCGACGAGACCTCGGGCACGAGCGGGACGGCGCGCACCTCGAGGCCCATGCGGCGCAGGAGCGCCGCGTCGCCGGCCCGGTCGCGTCCGAAGCGGAACCGCTCTCCGACGACGACCACGCGGGCGTCGATCGGCTCCAGGTAGCGCCGGATCCAGAGATCGGGCTCCAGCGCCGCCATGGCGTCGTCGAAGGGCAGCACGAGCACCTCGTCGATTCCCGTGCCCGACAGCAGCTCCAGCCGCCGCTCCAGTGATGTGATCTCGCAGACCCGCCCGCCGAAGTACGTCCGCGGATGCGGATCGAAGGTCACCACGGTGCTCGTCATCCCGCGCTGCACGATCGAGTCGATGATCGACCGGTGCCCGACATGGACCCCGTCGAAGTTCCCGATCGTGATCACCCGCGGTCCGACGACCGGAAGGTCGCGGGGATCCCGGGCGACGCGCACCGCGTGGCTCACGCCGCGCTCTCCCGGGCTCGGTCCTCGTCGATCATGGCGATCGCCTCGACCTCGATGAGCAGCCCGTCGTACATCAGCCCGTCGACGCGGACGCCGGTGCCGCACGGCCCGGGATCGGGCAGGAACTCCATCCGGACGTTGGTCATCTTCGTCCAGTACTCCTGGGCCTGCGCCGGATCCCCGTCGAAGACGTAGTACGTGTTGAGCTTGACCACGTCCTCCCACGTGGCGCCCGCGTCCCGCAGGACGGTCGTCACGTTCTCGAAGACGTTGCGGGTCTGCAGCTCGATGTCGCCTTCGCCGATCACCGCGCCGCTGGAGTCCAGCGACAGCTGACCGCCCACGAACACCATCGGGCCGACACGCCACCCCTGCGAGAAGGGCGTCGGGACATGCCAGTCCCAGTGCCCCGCCGGCATGATGCGCCGGCGGGACCGGGGCGCGACGGCCGCGTGCCCGTTCTCCTGCGCCATCTCGCTCAGCCCTCCGGGAACCACGCGATGGCGCGGATCGGGGAGCCGGTGCCCCCGTCGATGTTCAGCGGCAGCCCGAAGAACTGGAAGCGCTTGTTCACCAGCTCGCCCAGGTTGGCGAGGTTCTCGGTGTTGACGATCCCGTACTTCTTGCAGACCTGGTGGCCGGAGAACTGGTCGTCGAGCATGTTGTCGATGCCGACGCAGTCGGTGCCGATGTTCACGACGCCCTTCTGGGCCAGGTACTCGGCGCCGTCGAAGCTGAAGCCCGGGCACTCGGTGATGAACTTCTTGCCGGGGAAGTGGCGGTCGCCGTAGTCGAACCAGGCGAGGACGATGTCGCCGGGGCGGATCGCCTCACCGGCCGCGGCGAGCTTCTCCTCGGCGCGGCGGACGACCTCCTCGGTCGCGTAGCCGCGGCCCTCGGGGTCGGGGTCCTGGAACTGGGCCTCGGAGAGGTCGATGCAGACCGCGGAGCCGTAGTAGAACTCGAGCGGCATGTCGCTCAGCGACGGGCCGTCGGGGTCGTACTCGACGATCGAGTCGGTGTGGGTGCCCGCGTGCTCGCTGATCGTCAGGTGGCGGGCGTAGAAGCCGCTGTCGGTGCCCCAGAGCTTCTTGAAGCCCTCGTGGTCCTGGTTGACCGAGATGTACGTCTTCTGGTGGCCGAACCACATCGGCATGCCCTCGTAGATCGGGCGCGTGAGATCCACGACCCGTCCTGGGCGGCGCAGGAGGTCGGCCCCGTTGACGGGCGCCTGGCCCGGTCCCGGAGTCGCTCCGACCTGCTTGGCCTGCTGCTGGCCTTCCTCAATCGACATGCGTGTCGTCGACACGTGTCCCCCCTCTTTCCTCTGCCGACGGCTGTTCGGCAACGTTGTGAACGTACAGAAGCCCGATGAAGGTTGTCAAGCTCCGAGAAGCTTGCCGCACACCGGGCGAGACCTACCCGAGCGCGGCGCCGACGGTGCGGAATTCGCGCTCGTAGTACACGAGCGGCGCCAGCTCCTCGTGGGTGCGCGGGCTGAGGACCTCGCGGACCAGCCCGACGAGGAGTAGGTGGTCGCCGACCCGGTGGGAGTCGACGAGGCGGCAGTCCAGCTGCGCCAGCGCCCCGGCGATCACCGGCGACTGCGCCGAGACGAACTCCGGGTCGACCAGCTCCTCGACGAACTTCGGACGGCCGCTGGCCGAGCAGACGCGCGCGACGTCGACCTGGTCTGAGCCCAGCAACGCCACGCCGAAGCCGCCGCGGTCGACGATCGCGCGACAGCTCGCGGTGCGCGAGTCCAGCGAGACCAGAACCTGCGGCGGGTCGGCGGTGAGCGAGCAGCAGGCGCTGACCGTCAGCCCCCACGGACGGCCATCGACGATCGTCGTCACGACCGCCACGCCACCGGCCAGCAGACGCATCGCGCGCCGGAAGCCCTCGGGCGCCGCGCTCGGGATCTCCCCGGCCGGCAGCGGATCCTCCGCCCCGGGCGCCGACGACCGGCCGGCCATCTGCCGCGCGAACGTCGCGCCGTCCCAGTAGTCGACGGTGCGCTCGATGCGTCCGTCGCCCGCCGTCTGGAGGACGTGGACGCCGCGCAGGTCGAGCCGCTGGCCCTCCGGGCGGAACGGTCCCAGCGGCCCGCGCAGGGTGCCGGTCAGGCGGTACGCCGCCGTGGCGCGAGACCCCTCGCCGACGATGCGCTCGGGCTCCCAGCGCGCGTCGGGGAACGCGGCGAGGAAGTGCTCCAGCCCCGCGCGCACCGCTTCAGGGCCGCTGCCCACCCGCGACTGGGCCACGTCCTCATGGGTCCCCTGCGCCGCGTAGAGCGCCGCGACCCGCCCTGGATCGTGGCGGTTGTACGCGTCGTAGAGCTCCTGCATCGCCCGTTGCGCGTCCTGCGCGCTGCTCGCCGTTCCCACTCCAGATCAGCCCCTCGCTGCTCGCGTTGCCCTCCGACGGCGGCCGGTGGCCGACCGTGGAGCCCATGCTGCAAGCTTTACCACGTTCGGTAAGGTTGCGCCAACACGACAACGCAGAAGCCGGCCCACGAGGGCCGCGGAGACGCGGTCCGGAAGTCGTGCGTCCCGAGGGCGGCAGATCGTCAGGCTGCCGGACGGCGCGGCGCGCCGCGGGGCGTCAGAAGGTCGGCGGGGTGTTGACCCAGACGAGCACGGTGCGCACGTCGCCGGGGTTCCACCAACGGTGCGGACGCGGGCTGGCGAAGGTCATCGCGTCGCGCGCGCCGAGCCGGTAGGTGTAGATCTCGTCGAGCGTGAGCTCCAACTGCCCCTCGAGCACAAAGAGGAACTCCTCGCCCTCGTGGCTGTAGGACTCGTGGCTGCCCTCGCCGGGCTCGACGCTGATGAGGATCGACTGCAGGATCGTGTCGGTCGAGTAGAGGTTCTCGAAGGTGACGCCGGGCGTCTCCATGTCCAGCACCTGGCGCTCGTGCGGGCGCACGACCAGCTGGCGCTGTGGCCGGGGCGTGTCGAGCAGCTGCGGGACGGTCGTGTCCAGCGCGGCGGCCAGGCGCTGCAGCGTGCCCACCGACGGCGCGCTGAGGCCGCGCTCGATCGCGCTGACCGACGAGGGGCTGAGGTCCGACATCGCCGCCAGCGTCCGCAGCGACAGCCCCTTGCGCTTGCGCAGCATCTGGATGCGATCGTGGACATGGGGGCGCGGACCGCGCGAGGGCGCCTCGCCGTCGTCCCCTTCCTCCTCCAGCAGGCGGCGCACACCCGCGGGGTTGAGGCCCTCCTGGATCAGGTCACGGATCCGGCGCACCCGCTCGACGTCGGTCGGCGAGAAGACGCGATAGCCGGACTCGGTCCGCGTCGGCGACACCAGGCCCTCGTTCTCCCACGTGCGCAGCACCGAGGCCGACACCCCGAGCATGCGGGCGACCTGGCTGATGTAGACGCCGGTCGGCCGGCGCGCCTCGGAGCTCCTGGACATGACCGACGCGCGAGCATATCGCCGCGCGCGATCTCCTCGGGCGGGCAACTCAGGCGAAGATCGTGTGGAGCTGGTCGACCGCCTCGGGCCCGTAGCCGACCGCGCCGACGGGCACGGAGCCGCCCACGGTCCGATCGCGGTCGGGATCGGCCCCGGCAGCGATGTAGATGAACCCCCAGCGGTGTAGCGCCATCGCCCGGAACCCTACCGCACGACAAGGCGGTCAGCGTACGCGCCGCGGTCGCCCCGGCACGGCGCGGCCGCGTCCGTGTCGTCGGTCAGGACGATGCGCGCGCCGCGCTCGCGCAGGCGATCCGCCGCTCCAGCAGCGAGGCCGACCGGCTCATCGCAGGCCGGTGATCAGGGCGACGATCTCGTCGCCGCTGGTGCCGGCCGTCTCGCGCACGCCGACCTGCGCGCCCCGGCGCAGGACGCAGATGCGATCGGAGATGCGGAAGACCTGGTCCAGGCTGTGGCTGACGATGAGGATCGCGCGGCCGCGGTCGCGCATGCGCAGGATGATCTCCTCCACGCGCGCCGTCTCCTGCACGCCGAGCGCGGCGGTCGGCTCGTCCATCAGCACCAGGCGCTGCGCCCAGTGCGTCGCGCGGCCGATGGCCACGCCCTGGCGCTGGCCGCCGGAGAGGTCGCGGATCGTCGCGCGCGGGCTGGGGATGCGGACGTCCAGGTCGTCGAGCAGCTGCTGCGTCTCGGTGGCCATGCGGGCGCGATCGAGGCGGCGCAGCGGGCCGCGCACGAGCTCGCGGCCGAGGAACATGTTCATGTAGACGGGCTGGTTGTCGGCCAGGGCCAGGTCCTGGAAGACGACCTCGATCCCCTGGCGACGCGAGTCGTTGGGGTTGGCCAGCCGCACCGGCTTGCCGTCGAGGACGATCTCGCCGCTGGTCGGCTGGTGGACGCCGGCGATCATCTTGACCAGCGTCGACTTGCCCGCGCCGTTGTCGCCCACGAGGGCGACGATCTCGCCCGCGCCGACTTCCAGCGACACCTCCTGCAGGGCCACCACGGCCCCGAACTCCTTGCGCACCCGGTCCAGGCGCACCAGCGGCGCGGCCGGAGCCTCTACTGAGGCCATGCCGCCTCCCGCCCGTCGCTCGTCCAGATGCCCGCCACCCGCGGCGTCCCGTCGGCGACGCCCGCGATCCCCGCGACGTACGCGCGCGTGACGAACGCCTGGATGCGGAAGCCGAACACCGCGGTCGCGCCCGTCGGCGGCAGGGGCCGGTCGCCGGGATCCAGCTGGCCGTAGTAGTCGATCGCCTCGGGCGGCGGGATCGTCGCGTCCAGCAGGTGCGCGTCCTCCAGCGCCTCGTCGCGCGCCACGAGCGCGCGCAGCCGGTAGTCGCCGAACACCGGGTCGATGTACAGCCCACCGCCGAAGACGAAGGCGCGGTCCCCGTGGTGATGGGAGACCTCGGTGACGTAGCAGGCGGCCGGCCGCTCGGGGAGGTCGCGCAGGGCGTGCGGCGGCGTCGTCCCCGTCAGCCCGTGCCCCGGCTCGACCTGCGTGGCGCCCAGCTGCGCGAGCAGCGGGAAGACCTCGACGGACGTGGTGCCGGGCGCGTTGACGCGGACCTCGTCGCGGCCGGCGGCGCGCAGGGCCGCCACCGCACGCGCCAGCGTCTGCGCGTTGGGCGTCGGCTTGACGGTGGCGCTCGCGGCATCGAACAGCAGCGCCGGGAAGGTGGTGACGCCGGCGAAGCGCGCGCCCTCCAGGGCATCCATCCGCTCGGCGACCTGCACGACGTCGGCGGCCGCGAACCCGCCCTCGTGGCCGGGGTAGAAGCGATCGCCCGGCGCGTGGATGCGGGCCAGCAGGTCCTGCTCGCGCCCGAGGTCGCGCGAGGCGGTCGCCGCCTCGACGGCCTTGTCGTCGCTGAAGACGGTCCAGTTGCCCGGTTGCAGCGCGGCAGCGGCGGCGGCCTCGGCGCGCGGCACCTGCACGAGGTGACCGACGTGGCCGACGCGCAGGCCGCCCGCCGCCAGCGCGCGGGCATCGGTCATGTCGACGGCCACGCCCGCCTCGATCCCACCCTCGCGCACGGCGGCGAGGAAGCCGGGCGCCCGCCCGACCTGCTTCGTCATCGCCAGCACCTCCAGCCCGTGCCGGTCACCGGCTTCCCGCAGGGCACGGGCGTTGTCGCGCACCGCGTCGAGGTCCAGCGCGTAGGCGTTGGCGGGCAGCCGGCCGGCGCGGTGCAGCGTGATGACGGCCTGCAGGAAGGCCGGGTTGCGCCGGCGCAGCACGTCCAGGAACATCGGTCAGCGTCCTCTCGGTTCGCGAAGGGTCAGGGAGATGGCCAGCAGCAGCAGGGCGCCCTGGGCGACCATCTGCTGGTTGCTGTCCAGACCCATGAGGATCAGGCCGTTGGTCAGCATCCCCATGATCAGGCTGCCGACGAGCGCGCCGACGACGCTGCCGCTGCCCCCGAACAGGCGCGTGCCGCCGATGACGACCGCGGCGATCGCGATCAGCAGGTCCGAGGTGCCCAGGGTGTAGGTCGCGCCCTGGACGCGGCCCGCGTAGAGGAGCCCGCCCAGCGCGGCCGCCGAGGCGCTGATCACGAGCACGGCGAGGCGCACCCGGTCGACGTGGATGCCGGTGACGCGCGCGGCGGACGCGTTGTCGCCGATGGCGAGCACGTGCGCGCCGAAGCGCGTGTGGCGGAAGACGAAGTGGCCGACGAGGACGACCCCGAGCGTCCACAGGACGAGCACCGGGACCGGCCCGACCTTGCCCGACCCGAACACGTTCACGAAGGTCTGGTTGGTGACCGCGACCGCCTCCAGGTCCGTGGTCCAGCGCGCGATGCCCGCGACCAGTCCCATCGTGGCCAGCGTGACCAGGAACGACGGGAGCCGCAGCGCCGTGGTGAAGAAGCCGTTCAGGACCCCGACCCCGACGCCGCAGCCGAGGCCCGCCAGGACGCCGAGCACGAGCCCGTGATCGCGCAGCACGATCGCCGCGACGAGCGCCGCCAGCGCGACCACCGATCCGATCGAGAGGTCGATCTCCCCGGCGCTGAGCACGAACACCAGCCCGACCGCCATGACGCTCACCGGCGCCGTCTGCTTGACGATGTTCAGCAGGTTCGTCGATGTGAGGAAGCCGTCGTCCTGGAGCGTCACCGCGAAGAACGCGAGGATCAGCAGGAACGCCAGGTACACGACATAGCTGCGGGGATCGATCCGCCGCATCCGCGCCAGGAGCGACCCCGAGGGGTCGCTCCCGGTGGCGGGAGACGTGTCGGTGCTGGGCTCGTGCAGCGCCATCGAGCTACTTCATCGCGTCCAGGACGGCCTTGGGCGGCTGCTGGTGCAGGGACTGCATGTAGCCCTGGGCGAGGTTGGCCTTGGTCACCGTGACCGCCGGCGCGACGATGAACGGCGGGGCCTTCTGGCCCAGCAGCCCGTACGCCGCCGCCTTCGCCATCGACTGCCCCAGCGCGTAGGCCTCGTCGGCGACCAGCGCGGCGGTGTTGCCCCCGCGGGCCATGTCCACGGCCAGCGGCTCGTCGAGGTCCAGCGAGACGAGCTTCGTGGTCGTGTTCGTGTTGTTGCGCAGCGCGCTGAGCACGCCCTCGGCCGGCGGCTGGGCGAAGGTGACGTAGATGCCGGCGAGGTTGGGGTTCTTGATCAGGATCGCGTTGGCCTGGTCCTCGGCCTTGGCGGGATCGGCGATGCCCTTCTCGGCGACGATGTGGATGTTCGGGTAGTTGGACTCGATCGTCTGCTTGAACGCCTGGTCGCGCTGGTTGGTGACGTAGTACTTGGCGTCGTGGAACAGGTAGGCGATGTCGCCCTTGCCGCCGATGGACTGCGCGAGGGCGTCAGCGGCGTGCTTGCCCATCTGGAACAGGTCGTCGGTGACGACCGCGACGTAGTCCTTGCCGGCGACGAAGCCGGTCGGGACGTTGGAGAGCAGCACGAGCTTCGTGCCGGCCTTGTTGGCGTCGCGGTAGGCCGAGGCGGTCGCCGTCGGGTCGACGGGGAGGCTGAGCAGGACGCTCGGCTTCTTGGCCAGCACCGTCTCGATGTCGCTCTTCTGCTTGCCCGCGTCGAAGTTCGCGTTGGTCTCGGCCACGACCTTGATGCCGAGCTGGGCGAACTCGTCGCGGGCGCCGTTGGAGACGGCGGTCACGAAGTCCGAGGACTGGTGCCAGACCAGCGCGCTGGTGTAGTTCCCGGCCTTGACCTTGTCGATCTGCGCCGGCGTGAGGGTCAGCGCGCTGATCGGCGTCGCCTTCTCGCCGTTGGGGCCGACGGTTGCGCCGACGGTCTTCGACGAGGCGGGGGTGGTGCTCGCCGCGGTCGTCGGCGTGGACGCCGCGGGGCTCGAGCTCGTGTCGCTCGAGGATCCGCCGCCACAGGCGGCGAGACCGGCGGTTGAGAGGGCGGCGGCAAGCAGCGCCATCGCCCGACGAGGTGCCTTCATGGGTGCACTCCTTGGATGGTGCCAGCCCCGCAGTGGCCGGCGATGAACAGCGACAGCGCCTTGACGGCATCGACCAGCTCGTGGATCTCGACGTGCTCCTGCGCGGTGTGCGCCGTCGCGATGTCTCCCGGGCCGAAGTACGCCCCGGGGATCCCGTGCTGCTCGAGGAACGACAGCTCCGACCAGAAGGTGGCCCCGCCGACCGTGCCGCGCCCCGGGGCGACGGTCCGCACGCTCTCGCACAGCAGCGAGACGGCGGGATGGTCGGACGGCGTCCGGAAGGGGAGGCCGCCGAGCGGGTGGTCGCGCCCGGCGGGGAAGTCGACCTGGGCGCGCACCTCGCTGTCGGCGACCCCACGGGCCACGGCGGCCCGGATCTGCTGCGCCGCGTCCTCCAGCGCCTCGCCGGGCAGGAGCGTGCGGATCAGGCTGAGGCGGGCGGAGCCGGGAACGGCGATCAGGCCGCCGGCCGAGAGGTCGGTGACGAGCAGCGCCGAGCGGCCCAGCAGCGGGTCGGCGGCGCCTCTGGCGAGCTGCGCGCCGTGGTGCCACAGCTCCTCCAGCACGCGGTGCGCCGCGCGCAGGGCGTCGACGCCCTCCTGCGGACGGGCGAAGTAGGCGGTGCGCCCCTCCAGCACGACGTCGGCGATGAGGAAGCCGATCTGGGCGGGCAGGACCTCCAGGCGCGTCGGCTCGACGTACACGGCGAAGTCGGCGCGCGGCACGATCCCGGCCTCGATCGCGTCCACGAGCGCCTGCATGCCGATCGACCGGCCGAGGCCCGGCTCGCCGCTCTCCTCGTCGCAGACCCAGGCGGTGATCACGTCGCCGCGCAGGGCCACGCCGGCGTCGCGGACCGTGCGCAGCGCGCACAGGACGGCGGCGATCCCGCCCTTGAGGTCGGCGCTGCCCCGGCCCCAGACCGCTCCGTCCACGACCGCCCCGGCGAACGGATCCTCGCGCTCCTCGCCCGCCCAGCGCTCCGCCCAGCCGCTCACGCGCACCGTGTCGAGGTGACCCACCAGCAGCAGCGTGGGCCCGCCTCCGGTGCCGCGGGTGCGCGACCAGACGATCGGCCGCCCCGGCTGCGGCTGGGCGAGCTCGACCTCGTCCGCGCCGGCGGCTCGCAGCTCGGCGGCGACCAGTGCAGCGAAGGCGAGCTCGTCGCCGGTGACGCTGGGCACGGCGACCGCGCGCTGCAGCAGCGCGGTGGCGTGCGCGGCGTCGACCGCGCCCAGGAGGCGATCGCGCTGCTCGCGGTCGAGCATCACCATCCGCCTCCGACGGCGTCCGCGGCGTTGAGCGCCAGCTCGGCGGCGAGCTCGGCCGCGCCGATCAGGCCGGCACGCTCACCGAGCGCGCTGGTGGCGACGTGGATGGAGCGGCTGGTCAGCTCGGGCAGGTTCTCGCGCACGCGCGCGAGCACGTCGTCACGGCTGCCGATCCCGCCGCCGAACACGACGAGCGCGGGATCGAGGACGCTGTGCACGGCGACGACGGCGAGCGCGAGCGCCCGGGCCTGCTCCGCGACGACCGCCTCGGCGTGGGGGTCGTGGGCGGCCGCCGCGGCGAACAGGTCGAAGCCCTCGTCGACGGCGGACGCGCCGGTGCGGCTCGCGTAGCGGCGGGCCAGGCCGTTGCCCGCCGCCGCCTCCTCGAGGGAGCCGCGCACGTGGTTGGCCTGGTCGAAGGGGTCGGCGCCGACGGGGAGCGTGCCGATCTCGCCGGCGGCTCCGGTGGCACCGCGCTGGAGACGGCCGCCCGTGACGATCCCCATGCCGATCCCGGTGCCGATGGCGATGAAGACGAAGTCGTCGACGCCGTCCCCGTGGCCGCGGCGGTGTTCGGCCCGGGTGGCCATGTTGACGTCGTTGTCCACGGCGACCGGGACGTTGAGCTGCTCGCCGAGCGCCAGGGCCACGTCGCGATCGCCGAAGGCCGGCAGGTTGGGCGCGTGGCGGAGCCTGCCGTCGCCGGGGTCGGCCACGCCGGGGACGCCGACGGCCACCCCGGCGACGCGCTCCCAGGCGACGCCGGCGCGCGCGGCCACCTCCCGGGCCAGCCGGGCCATCCCCGCCACGACGGCGGCCGCGTCGCCCGCCGGCGTCGCCTCGACGGCGCCGGTGACCTCGCGGCCCTCGAGGTCGCAGAGCAGTGCCCGCACGTAGGAGCCGCCGAGGTCGATGCCAACGACGTGGTCGCGTCGTCCGTCGTAAATAGGAAAAGACATTGCCTATTTCAACTCTAGATCGTTCAAACTCGGGGTGTCAAGGCCGAAGCATTGGCCCGTAATCCGGCAATTCACCACGTCGAACGCGGTTGTCTAATCTGCGACGTCCCGTGGCCAGCACCTACCCGTCCTCCAGCGCGATCCGAGAGCACAACCTGAGCGCCGTCCTGGAGATGCTGGGCGACGGCGGCCCGATCTCCCGCGCCGAGGCGGCGGCCCGCACCGGGCTCTCCAAGCCCACCGTCGCCAGCGCGCTGCGGGCGTTCGAGCAGGCGGGGCTCGTGCGCGAGTTCGGCCGCACCACCGGGCGGCGCGGGCCGAGCGCCTCGCTGTACGAGCTCGTCACCGATGCGGCCCTGACGCTCGGCGTGGACATCGGGGCCCGCTACGTCCGCGCGGTGCTCGCCGACCTCCAGGGCCAGCCGGTGCAGGAGCTGACGCTGCGGCTCGCCCGGCCCCACGCGCAGGACGTGCTCGCGGCGATCGACGAGATCCGGGCGCGCATCGCCCCGCACGCGGCGCGCACCGAGGTCGCGGTCGTGGGATCCCCCGGCGTCATCGACCCGCTGACCGGGCGCATCGGCTCCGCGCCCAACATCGCCGAATGGGAGGGCGTGCTGGCCACGACCGTCCTGGAGCGCACGCTCGGGATCCCGGTCCGCGTGGAGAACGACGTCAACCTCGCCGCGCTCGGGGAGCAGGCCTACGGCGGCGGGCTCGGCGTCGAGAGCTTCGCCTACCTGACCGTCGGCTCCGGGCTGGGCGCGGGCATCATCCTCAACGGCCGGCTGCACCGGGGCGCGCGCGGAGCGGCCGGAGAGGTCGGCTTCCTGCCGGTCGGGGCCGACCCGTTTCCCGCCACCCGCGCGACCCACAGCGGGGCGATGGAGCGCCAGCTCTCCAGCCACGGGCTGGCACGGATGGCGCAGCGCCTCGCCCCCACCCTCACCACCTCGCTGCACCCTCCGTTCGAGGTCGACCAGATGTTCGAGGCGGCACGCCACGGCGACCCGCTCGGCCGCGCCGTCGTCGCGGAGGCCGCGCGGGCGATCGCCGTCTGCGTCGCCGGGCTGAGCGCGGTCGTCGACCTCGAGCTCGTGCTGATCGGCGGCGGGATCGGCGACAACGACGAGCTGCTGCTCCCCGACGTGCGGGCCGCGATCACCGAGCTCCTGCCGTTGCCGCCTCGCGTCGAGCGCGCCGTGCTGGGCGAGAAGGCCGTGCGCACCGGAGCCATCGCGGTCGCGCGCACCGAGGTGCGGCGGGCGATCATCCGCCGGCTCGTCGAGTCCCAGGGCGCCGTGGAGGCGTAGGGCAAGCAACGGCGCGGCGCGGCGGCCGCCGCGGCCGCGGAGCTCAGTAGCCCTTGCTCGCCACCCAGCCGCCGTCCACGAACAGCGTCGTGCCCTGCACGAAGGCGGCGGCATCGCTGCACAGGAAGGCGACCGGTCCGGCCAGGTCGCCCGGGTGGCCCCAGCGACCGCTCGGCGTGTTCTCCACGATCGTCTGCGCCATCTGCGCGTCGGTGAAGTACTCGGCGGTCAGCGGGGTCTCGATCACGCCCGGAGCGACCGCGTTGCAGCGGATGCCCTGGGCGCCGAGCTCGAGCGCCACCGACTGGGTGAGCATGATCAGCCCGGCCTTGGCGACGTTGTAGGCGACGCGGTTGCGAAACGCGAGCCGGCCGGCGACCGAGGCGACGTTGACGATCCGCCCGTCCCCGTTGGCCAGCATGTGCGGTGCGGCCGCGCGGCAGCACAGGAACGGACCGGTCAGGTCGACGTCGAGCGTCGCCTGCCAGTCCTCCAGCGAATACTCCATGAAGCCGGCGATGCGGCGGATCCCGGCGTTGTTGACGAGCACGTCGAGGCCGCCCATGCGCTCCGCTGCGGCATCGAAGGCGGCGCCGACCCGGGCGCCGTCGCTGACGTCGCAGACGTCGCCGTACACGGCCGCGCCATCGCCCGACAGCTCGGCGACGGTCGCGTCGAGGATCGCTGCGTCGAGGTCCAGGAGCGTGACCTGCGCGCCCTGGGCGAGCAGCTCGCGGGCGATCTCGCGCCCGATGCCCTGGCCACCGCCGGTGACGACGGCGCGGCGCCCATCCAGCGGCCGGCTCATGCCGCCGGCTCCGCCTGGGCCTGCTCGCGCAGCTGGCGCTTGAGGATCTTGCCCGACGGGTTGCGCGGCAGCTCGTCGACGATGTGGAACTGCTTGGGCACCTTGAAGCCCGCGAGCTGGGAGCGGCAGTGCTCGCGCAGTTGGTCGATGCTCAGCTCCCCGCCCTCCACGAGCGCGACGTAGGCCACGGGCACCTCGATCCAGCGCTCGTGGGGCCCGGCCACGACGGCGACCTCGCGCACGGCCGGGTGCTCGTAGATGACGCGCTCGACCTCGGAGGAGGCGATGTTCTCGCCCCCGCTGACGATCACGTCCTTGAGCCGGTCGAGCACGAACAGGTAGCCGTCCTCGTCGAGCATCCCGAGGTCGCCGGAGTGGAACCAGCCGTCGCGGAAGCTCTCGGCGGTGGCCGCCTCGTTGCGCCAGTAGCCCACGCACGTCTTGGGCCCGCGGATGATGATCTCGCCGCGCTCGCCGGCCGGCACGTCCTGGCCCGCCTCGTCGACGACGCGGATCTCCGTGTGCAGGACGGGCCGGCCCACCGAGCCGAGCTTGTGGCGCTCGCGGCCCTTGTCCAGGCAGGTGTCGCCGCTCATCGTCTCGGTCAGGCCGTAGCCGTCGGCGAACCAGGCGTTGGGGAACGCCTCCAGCACGCGCTCGATCAGCGGCAGCGGCATCTTCTCGCCGCCGTCGATGATCATCGCCACCGAGCGCAGGTCGCGCTGGCCGATGGCGGGGTCGTCGACCACCGCGCGGACCATCGCCGGCGCCAGCCACAGGTGCGTGATCCGCTGACGCTCGATCGCCTCGAGCACCCGCCCGGCGTCGAAGCGCCGCTGCACGTGCACGCGTGCGCCGAGGTACATGAGGTTCGTCGTCGTCATGTCCAGCGTGCCGACGTGGTAGAGCGGCCCGCAGGCCAGCCCGACCGCGTCGTGGGTCATGCGGTACTCGACGACGTGGGCCGAGCACTTGGCCAGCAGGTTGCCGTAGGTGAGCATCACGCCCTTGGGTCGGGACGTGGTGCCCGACGTGTACATCAGGCGCAGCAGGTCGCCGTGCTCCAGGACGGCCGCGGCGTGCTCGGCCTGCGCGCCCGCCGCCACCTCGTCCAGGCCCGTCCAGCCCTCGGGCACCGTTGCGCCGACGGCGACGTAGGTGCACTCCAGGTCGCTGCGGATCGCGTCCAGCGTGGGGCCGAACTCGGCCTCGCTGATCATCACGCGCGCGGTCGCGTCCTGCACGATGTAGGACAGCTCGGGCCCGGCCAGCCGCCAGTTCAGCGGCATGAACACGGCGCCGAGATGCGAGATGGCGTGCATGATCTCCAGGAAGCGGTCGCTGTTGTGCAGCAGGACCGCGACCACGTCCCCGCGCGAGACGCCGAGCTCGCGAAGGGCACCCGCCGTGCGGCGGGTGCCCTCCAGCAGCTGCGACCAGGTCGTCTCGACGCCCTCGTGCTCCAGCGCCACCTCGCCACCGAAGTGGGCGGCGTGGTGGGCCAGGATGTCGGTCAGGTTCATCGCAGCGGCTCCCGCCCTAGCTCGCGTGGATCCGGAAGTCCACGACGAGGTCGTCCTCCGGCCGCGAGACCTCGGTGCCGAACCGGTGCCCGCAGCCGCAGCAGAGGATCTCGCGGTAGACGAGCTCCTGGTCGATGTACTGCGAGGGGTCCGAGAACCGCGGACCGATCTCCTGCACCGCGTGCTCCCACACCGCGACGTGCTCGCGCGTGTGCCCGTCCAGCGAGCCGAGCCGATCGCCGCAGTACGCGCAGCGGTAGGTGCCGGCGTCCTGGTCCAGCGCGATGTCGGCCCCGATCATCGTGGTGCCGTCGGCGACGCTGAAGTCGCGCGCCGCCGGCTCGCGGTCGATGCCCGCTCCGGCCAGGCGCGCCTTGCGCAGCGCGGTGCGGCGCTCCTGCGTCGCGGCCTCGTCGACCGCGCCGTCGACGAGGACGACGCCGTACTCGCGATCGGCGACCTCGGCCGAGATCTGCCCCGCGGCCAGGTCGGCCGCCACGCGGGCGGGCTCCCGGGTCAGCGGGTCGCCGTAGCCGGCCGATCCGCCCCAGTTCCACTCCATGACCGAGTCGTCGTCGACGAGCAGCGGGTCGCCCTTGCCCTGGGTCGGGACGCGGGTGCCCGTGAGCCCCTCGACCGAGCTGGGCAGGTTGCCGGCGGCCAGCTGGGCGCGGATGTCGCTGCCCTGCAGCAGCACCGTCTCGCCGATGCTGCCCGGCAGCGCGCCGAGGATCCCCGGCGACTTCGGCAGCCCCTCCGCGGGGTACACGCCGACGCCCATCTCCCCGCCGTGGGGGATGTAGCCGATGCGCCCGCCGTTGCCGCCGCGGAAGCGCCCGGCACCGCCGGAGTCGCTGTCCTCGCGCCGGTAGAGGTAGAGGATCGGCCAGTCGCGCTCGTACGTCTCCACGTTGGGACCGCGGCCCTCGGGGATCCACCACACGCCGTTGGCGAAGTCGCCGTCGGCCGTGGCGGTGGCGCCGGTGGTGCCGATGATCGCGTCGAGCATCGGGCCGACGTAGTAGGCGCCGCGCTGGTTGTTGCCGGCGTGGATGTGCAGGTGCCACTGCCCGGGCGTGGAGGCCAGCGCCTTGGCGCGGACCGCCTCCGAGCTGGAGCACAGCAGCATCTTCGTCACGACCGCGTTGGCCATCGCCATCATCAGCTCGTTGGCGTAGACGCCGGCCGGGCTGACGGCGACGCCGTAGTCGCAGCAGGTGATCGTGCCCGACTCGGGCTCGTAGTCGATCTGGCGGGCGGCGCCGCCGATCACCCCCATCTGCTCGGCGAGCACGAGGACGTTGATCGCCGCCAGCGTCGTGCCGCGATGGGCGCCGAACGTCAGGTTGATCGCCCCGACCTCGGGGTCGGTGCCCTTGTTGGCGAAGATCAGCCGGTCGCCCTCCTTGCGCAGCTGCATCTCGATGCGGTAGCTGCCGCGGTCGCCGGTGACGGCCACCTCCTGGTAGCAGCGCTCGTGCCACTCGCCGTCGGGGATCGTCTCCAGCAGGTTCGTGAACGCCGACTGGCTCGCGTCGAGCAGGCCGTTCATGACGCCCTTGACCGTCGCGGCGCCGTAGCGCTTCGCCATCCCCAGGATGCGGTCACGGGCGGCGTTGTTGCCGGCGATGCAGGCGCGCAGGTCGAGCGCGATGTTGACCGGCGTGCGCGACTGGCGGCGGTAGAAGTCCTCCACGTCGCGCTGGATCTCGCCGTCGCGCACGATCCGGCAGGGCGGGATCGACACCGGGTCCCAGAACGCGTCCTGGGCGTTGGTGCAGAACGAGCCCGGGACGGTGCCGCCGATGTCGTTCTGGTGGACGTTGTTGGCCACCCAGCAGAACAGCTCGTCGCCGACGAAAACCGGGCACAGCAGGTTGACGTCCGGCTGGTGGGCCGTGCCGATCCACGGGTCGTTGACCAGCCACATGTCGCCCGGCTTCACGTCGTTGCCGCGCTGCTCGATGATGAACTTCACCACCATGTCCATGAACCCGGCCAGGTACTGCAGGTAGGGGCCGAAGAACAGGATCTCGCCGTCGGCGGTGATGATCGCCGTCTGGAAGTCGCGGGTCTCCAGCGTGATCGGGGAGACGGCGAGGTTGGTGATGATCGAGCCGTGCTCCTCGTTGGCGTTCCACAGGCTGTGGCGCACCACCTCGAAGGTGATCGGATCGATCTCGGTGTCGGCCTCGCTGTGCAGCTTCAGGCCGTCGGGGACCCGCAGGGTGCCCGCCGGGATGAACGACCGGTCGACGCCGTTCCAGTACTTGCGGTGCTCGCGCTCGGCGTCGCTCGGCGCGGTGCTCTCGATGATCGCCATGGTCTAACCCCCGAAGGTCATGATGAAGTCGCCGCCGTCGCCGCGTGCCACGCGGGTCCCGGGCGGAACGACGATTCCCGTGGTCGGCAGGTCGATGACCGCCGGACCGGTAACGCTCTGGCCGGGCTGCAGGTCGTCGGAGCGCAGCACCGCCGCCTCGACGCCGTCCTCGCCGCGCTCGAAGTGGACGGTGCGCGTCGCCCCGTCGGGAGCCCGGTCGGTCGCGCCCGGTGCCGTGCGCGAGACGGCCTGGACGCCGGTGCTCACGACCGCCTCGGACGTCACCGACACGATCTCCAGGTTGGCCTCGGGCAGCAGCGCGGCCGCGCCGTAGCGCCCGGCGTAGCTCGCCTCGAAGGCGGCGCGCAGCTGCGAGACCGCCTCCTCGCCGAGCTCGCCGGCGGGGACGAGGATCTCCAGCTCGTGGCGCTGCCACTCGTAGCGCACGCGCGCGTGGCGCACGAGCTGCGGATCGACGCCCCCGCCCACGCGGCTGGCCGCCACCTGCTCGCGCAGCACCTGCTCGATCGCCTCGAACGGCGTCTGCAGGTCGGCGCTGGTGAACGGCTCGACCAGCTGGCAGTCCTCCTCCTGCTGGTAGCGAACGTCGGACAGGCCGATCCCGAACGCGCTCCAGACCGAGGCGACCTCGCCCGGGATCACGACCTGCTCGACGCCGAGCTCGCGGGCGTAGCCGGCCGCGTGCAGGGGGCCGGAGCCGCCGTAGGAGAGGATCGCGAAGTCGCGCGGGTCGAAGCCGCGGCCCACGACGACGCGCTCGAGCACGTTGGCCATCTTCGCGTTGATGATCTCGATGATGCCGAGCGCCGCGTCGGTGACCGACAGGCCGAGCGGCTCGGCGACGCGCCGGACCGCCGCCTCGGCGAGGTCCAGGCGCGGGTGGATCTGGCGGTCGCCGGAGGTCCCGAACACCGCCTTCGGGTCGAGGTAGCCGAGCACGAGGTTGGCGTCGGTCACGGTCGGCTCGACGCCGCCGCGGTCGTAGCACGCGGGACCCGGGTTGGAGCTCGCGCTCTGGGGTCCGACGCGCAGCGTCCCGCTGGCCTCGTCGATCCAGGCGATCGAGCCGCCGCCCGCCCCGATCGACAGCACCTCGACGGCGGGGATCTTGTAGGCGTACTTGCCGATCGTGGTGCCCTCGGCGACCTCGGGATCGAGGTCCTTGATGATCCCGACGTCGAAGCTGGTGCCGCCCATGTCGGTGGCGATCACGTCACGGAAGCCGAGGTCGGCTGCGAGGCGCTGGGTGCCGACGATGCCGCCGACGGGCCCGGATCCGATGGTCAGGATCGGGCGGTCCTTGCCGTCCTCCAGCGGCACCATGCCGCCGTGGCACTGCATCAGCATCAGCCCGTCGCCGAAGCCGAGCTTGCTCAGCTGCGCCTCGAGCTTGGTCAGGTACTGCGACGTCTTGGGGCCGACGAACGCGTTGATGACGGCCGCCACGGTGCGCTCGTACTCGCCCACCGACTTCGACAGCTCGTGGGAGACGGTGACGAACGCGTCGGGGGCGACCCGACGGACGATCTCGCGGGCGCGCAGCTCGTGGGCGGGGTTCTGGATCGACCACAAGAAGCAGACGGCGAACGCCTCGCAGCCGTCGGCCACGAGCGCGCGGACCTCGGCCTCGAGCTGCTGCTCGTCGAGCTCGACGACGACGGTGCCGGCCGAGTCGACGCGCTCGCTGACGCCGCGGATGCGGTCGCGCGGGACGATCGGCGTCGGCTTGCGCGTCTCGGTGACGCGCAGGAGGTTCTCCGGCGGCTCGCCGGTGACGCGGCCGAGGCCGCGCATCATGATCAGCGTGTCCTCGTGACCCTTGGTCGTGAGGACGCCGACGCGGGCGCCGCGCTCCTCCACGACGATGTTCGTGGCCACGGTCGAGCCGTGGGACACGAGCCGGGTGAGGCGCTCGAAGAGCTCCTCGGCCGGATACCCGGCCTGGGCCGCGGCCGCCTCCAGGCTTCCGAAGAAGCCGGATTGGAAGTCGTCGGCGGGGGTGCTCAGCGACTTGCCGTAGGCGACCTTTCCCTCGTCGTCGACGATCACGCAATCGGTGAACGTGCCCCCGATGTCGACCGCTGCGATGAGTGAACGGTCAGGGGCGATGCTCGAAGCCATCTTCTCTCCTCCTCGGAACTGCCTGCGACAGTAGACCAATCGGTCGGTACAAGTCAAAACGGAGCACGATCAGTGCTCCAAGACGGCCGTGATGGCCGCCGCGATGCCGTCGGAGCCCGGCAACATCGCCGCCTCCAACCCGGGGCTGTACGGCACCGGCGAGGCCAGGGCGCCGTAACGGCGCACCGGCCCGTCGAGATCGAACAGCGCGTGCTCGGCGATCTGCGCGACGATCTCGCCGCCGGGCCCGAACTGCTCCACCGCCTCGTGCACGACGAGGCAGCGCCCGGTCCGGGCGACGCTGGCGCGCACCGTCTCCACGTCGAGCGGGACGAGCGTGCGCAGATCGATCACCTCGACCGACGCGCCGCCCTCCATCGCGGCGACGGCGTCGAGCGTCTCGTGGACCATCCGGCCCCACGTGACGACGGTGACGTCGTCGCCGTCGCGGACCACCCGCGCCTTCCCGGGCGGCAGCGGATCACGCTCCCAGCCGGGGTGGCGCTTGCCGTACAGGCGGCGGTTCTCGATGAGGCAGACCGGGTGGTCGGCGTCGATCGCAGCCCGCGTCAGGTCGTAGGCGTCGCGACCGTCGGCGGGGCAGTAGACGTCCAGGCCGGGGATGTGGGCCAGCAGCCCCTCCAGGCTCTGGGAGTGCTGGGCCCCGCCGCTGCGCCCCGCGCCGCTCTGGGTGCGGAAGACGATCGGGACGCGCACGCCGCCGCCCGTCATGTAGCGCAGCTTGGCCGCCTGGTTGACGATCGGATCCAGGCAGACCGTGATGAAGTCGACGTACATGATCTCGGCGACCGGGCGCAGGCCCGCCATCGCCGCGCCGACCGCGGCGCCGAGGACCCCGGCCTCGGCGATCGGGGTGTCGAGCACGCGGCCGGCGCCGAAGCGCTCGTACAGCCCGCGCGTGACGCCGTAGGCCCCGCCGCCGGCGCCGATGTCGACGCCCATCAGCGTGACCGCGCCATCGGCCTCCATCGCGTCGGTCAGGGCCCGGTTGAGCGCCTCGATGTACCGCGGCGGCGCCGCCTCGGCGGTGGACGGATCAGGCACGGATATTCTCCAGGACGCTGGCGGGATCGGGATAGGGCGCGGCGAGCGCCTCGTCGACGGCCGCCTCGATCTCCGCGGCCGCGGCGGCGTCGAGCGCGTCGGCGCGGTCGAGCGCACCGAGCGGCTCCAGCGCCGCGCGGGCCCGGGCCAGCGGGTCGGCCGACCGCCAGCGCTCGACCTCGTCGTCGGCGCGATAGGGCGTCGCGTCGCCCTCGTAGTGGCCGCCCATGCGGTAGGTGCGCAGCTCCACGAACGCGGGGCCCTCGCCGGCGCGCGCCGCCGCGACGAGCTCGCTCATCGCGTCCTCGACGGCGAACACGTCGTTGCCGTCGACGCTGATCGCCGTCATGCCGTAGGAGGCCGCGCGGTCGACCAGCGACGGGCCGTTCCACGACCCCTCGCTCGGCGTGAACTCGGCGTAGTGGTTGTTCTCGCAGGCGAAGATCACCGGCACCTGCCAGGCGACGGAGAGGCCGATGCCCTCGTGGAAGGCCCCGCTGTGGACGGCGCCCTCGCCGAAGAAGGCGACGGCCACCGCGCCCGCGCCGGCCGAGCGGGCGGCCAGCGCGGCGCCGACGGCGATCGGGATGCCCGCGCCGACGATGCCGTTGGCGCCGAGGATCCCGAGATCGGCCTGGGCCAGGTGCATCGACCCGCCGCGGCCCCGGCACGTCCCCGTCTCGCGGCCGAAGAGCTCGGCCATCATCGCCGTCGCGTCGGCCCCCTTGGCCAGGCAGTGGCCGTGGCCGCGGTGGGTGGTGGTCAGGTAGTCGCCGTCGCGCAGCGCCGCGCAGGCGCCCGTCGCCGCCGCCTCCTGGCCGATGGAGGTGTGGACGAAGCCGTGGATGTCGCCGTCGCGGAAGCGCCGGCCGACCGCCTCCTCGAAGGCCCGGATGCGGGCCATCGTGCCGTAGCGCCCGAGCAGCCGCTCGAGGTCGCCGGGCCGGGCGTGGACGGGCGCGCCGGGCGGATCGACGACGCCGGGGCGGGACGGTGCCCCGGCGTCCGCGACGGCCGGCCCCTCGCTGCTGTCTGCTCCCATGTCCCTAGTTGTACCGACTGATCGGTCTGCGATACAACTCCCTGTGTCAAAGGAGTCGCGGAACCGGTTCCCGCGGACCACGAGGAGATGAGCGCTGATGACCACGGTCGCCACGCGACTGGGCGACTTCGCCGCTGAGCTGCGATACGAGGACCTGCCGCCCGACGTGCTGGACAAGGCCCGGGCCTGCCTGGCCCACGGGCTGCTGATCGGCGCGGCCGGACGGGTCAGCCCGCTGGGCGGATACGCGGAGCAGGCGGTCGCGGTCTCCGACGGGCCGGCGCGGCTGCTGACCTCCGGACGCCGCGTCGCCACCGCCCACGCCGCCCTCGTCAACGCCACGGTGCTGCACTCTCGCGTCCAGGAGGACACCTACGGGACCTCCCACCTGGGGACCGTCGTCCATCCCACGGCCCTGGCCATCGGCGAGCAGACCGGCGCCGGCGGCCGCGAGCTGCTGACGGCGATCGTCGCCGGCTACGAGGTCGCCGCGGCGCTCGCCGGACCCGGCACCGCCCGGTCCTCGGCCCGCGGCTTCCGCGCCAGCTCGGTGTACGGGCCGTTCGCCGCCGCGACGGTGGCCGGCCGGCTGCTGGGGCTGGGGGGCGCCGGGATCGCCGCGGCGCTGTCGTTCGCCTCGGCGTTCGGGGGCGGCACGCTGGAGTCCTTCGCCCAGGGGACGCCCGAGTGGCAGTTCCAGAACGGGGTGGCCGCCCACAACGGCATCGTCGCCGCGGGCATCGCCGCGGCCGGCGCGCCCAGCGCCCCGACCGGCATCGAGGGGCCCGCCGGCTACCTGGCCGCGTTCTGGGGCACCACCGACGGCGCCGGCGAGATCGGCCTCGACCTCGGCCGCACCTGGGCCATGCGCGAGGTCACCTTCAAGCTCTACCCGGTCTGCGCCTTCAACCAGGCCCCGGTCACCCTCGCCGCCCGTCTCGTGGCGGAGCACGACCTGGCCGCCGACGACGTCGTCCGCGCCGAGATCGTCATGAACGCCTACGAGGCCGGCTATCCCGGCATGAGCCACCAGGGCCCCTTCACGACGATCGGCGAGACCCAGATGAGCACGCGCTTCTGCGTCGCCGGCGGGCTGCTGCGCGGCGGCGTCGACTACGCCGACCTGACCGCCTTCGACGATCCGGGCGTCCACGCCCTCGTGGAGCGCATCCACGTGCAGGCCGACCCCGACCGCCCGCCGATGACCGCGGCGCTGACCGTGGAGACGACGGACGGGCGCCGCCTGCGCAGCGAGATCGCCGACGGGCCCCAGGGCTACCTGTCGTGGGGCTTCGACCGGTCCCGCCAGACCGCCGAGAGCCTGGGATCCGAACGGGGCCTGTCCGAGGCCGATGTCGACGACCTGCTCGACCGCATCGCCCGCCTGGAGACGCTGACCGCGGCCGATGTGCTCGACCCGCTGCTGCGCGGGGTGGCCGGATCGTGAGCGTCCCCCGCCCCCTGGCCGGCCATGCGGCGCTGGTCACCGGCGCCGGCCGCGGGATCGGCCGCACGATCGCCGAGCGCCTCGCCGGCGACGGCGCCGCCGTCTGCCTGGCCGCGCGCAGCCACGACGAGCTCGAGGCCGTCCGCGCGGCGATCGAGGCCGTCGGGGGCCGCGCCGTCGTCGCCCCCGGGGACCTCACCGATCCGGCCGTGCCCGGCGAGCTCGTCGCCTACGCGACGGCCGAGCTCGGCGGGCTGAGCATCCTCGTCAACAACGCCGGGGGCGCGCACCGCGTGCGGCCCCTGGAGGCGCTCGACGACGCGACCTTCGCGCGCGGCACCGACCTCAACTACACGTCGGTCTTCCGCATGATGCGCGAGGCCGCCCCCCACCTGTTCGCGGCGGCGCCCCAGACCGGCGCGGCGGTGCTGAACATCATCTCGATCGCCGCCGAGCGCGGCCTGGACGGCATGTCCTACTACGGGGGCGCCAAGGCCGCTGTCGCCGCGCTGTCGCGCACGGCGGCGCGCGAATGGGGGCCGCGCGGGGTGCGCGTCAACTGCCTGGGGCCGGGCTGGATCGACACCGACCTCAGCCGCCCGCTGCTCGACGACCCCGACTTCGTGCGCCAGACGCTGGCCCAGGTTCCGCTCGGGCGCTTCGGCCAGCCGCAGGACATCGCCGACGTCGCCGCCTTCCTCGTCTCCGATGCCGCGGCCTACGTCACCGGATCCACCCTCTTCGTCGATGGGGGCCTGTTCGCCTGATGGCCCCCTCCACCGTCCCACCGCCCAGGAGTGCCCCGTCATGACCACCGCCATCGCCACCGACCTCAGCCACGAGGAGGCTGCGGTCCGCGACCTCTGCCGTGACTTCGCCGCGGCCGAGATCGCCCCGCACGCCGCCCAGTGGTGGCTGGAGGAGCGCTGCCCGACCGAGCTCTTCCCGCGCATGGGCGAGCTGGGGCTGATGGGCCTGCTCGTGCCCGAGGAGGAGGGCGGCGCCGGGCTGTCGACCGTCGGCACCGTCGCGGGGCTGATGGAGATCGGCAAGGCCGACCAGTCGATCGCCGCGGCGTGGCAGGCGCACCTGAGCATCGGGTCGCTGCCGATCCTGCTGTTCGGCAGCCCCGCGCAGCGCGAGCGCTGGCTGCGCCCGCTGGTCAGCGGTGAGCGCCTGGGCTCCTTCGCCCTGACCGAGCCCGGGGCCGGCTCCGACGCCGCCGGAATCCGCACCACCGCGGTGCGCCAGGACGACGGCAGCTGGCTGCTGAACGGCTCCAAGACCTTCATCTCCAACGCCGGCACCGACATCAGCCTCGGCCCCGTGGTGCTCGCGCGCACGGTCGACGGCGAGACCGAGGGCTTCGGCGCCTTCCTCGTCGAGCGCGATACGCCCGGCTACACCACCGGCCCCAAGCTGCGGGGGATCGGCTGGCACGCGCTCGACAGCCGCGAGCTGACCTTCGAGGACGTGCGCCTCACCGACGAGCACGTCATCGGCGACTCCGCGCGCGGGCTGTCGCAGTTCCTCGCCGCGCTGGCCGTCGGGCGCATCACCGTGGCCACCCTTGCCATCTCGCTGACCGCCGCCGTGCTCGAGCTCGCCCTCGACTACGCCAAGCAGCGCCAGCAGTTCGGCCGGCCGCTGTCGAAGTTCCAGGCCATCCAGTTCAAGCTCGCCGACATGGCCACCGAGCTGGAGGCCGCGCAGCTGCTCGTCTACCACGCTGCGCGGCTGCGCGACGCGGGGCGCCCGTTCGACAAGGAGGCGGCGATGGCCAAGCTGCTGGCCTCCGAGCTGGCGGTGCGCTCCGCCTCCGAGGCCGTCCAGATCCACGGCGGCTACGGCACCATGTACGAGTACCCCGTGTCGCGCTTCTACTGCGACGCGAAGGTGCTGGAGATCGGCGAGGGCACGAGCGAGATCCAGCGGATCGTCATCGCCCGGCACCTGGGCTGCTGATGCTCGCCCTGCGCTGGCATGGCCGCGAGGACGTGCGGCTCGACGACGTCCAGGCCCCGCAGCTCACGCCGCTGCTCGACGCGCTGATCGAGGTCGAGCTGTGCGGCCTGTGCGGCACCGACCTGGCGGAGTACCGCCACGGGCCCGGGATGATCCGGATGTCCCCGCACCCGCTCAGCGGGCAGCAGCCGCCGATCACGCTCGGCCACGAGCTCGTCGGGACGCTGGTGGAGGGGAGCTCCCCCGATGGCACGATCACACCGGGCATGCGCGTCACCGTCGACGCCTGCCTGCGCTGCGGCACCTGCGCGGCGTGCGTGCGCGGCGACTACCACCGCTGCCGCTACGGCGGGTCGATCGGCCTGCACAGCGACGGCGGGTTCGCCCGTCACGTCGCCGTGCCCGGCGCCTGCCTGGTCGCGGTGCCCGACTCCGTGACCGACCGCCAGGCCGCGCTGACCGAGCCGTTCGCCGTCGGGCTGCACGCGCTGGAGCGCGGCGGCCTGCGCACCGGCGACACCATCGCGGTACTCGGCTTCGGGCCGATCGGCGCGGCCACCGCGCTGGTCGCCCAGGCGCTCGGCGCCGCGCCGGTCGTCGTCGAGCTCGACCCCCTCCGCCTCGCCGCCGCGCAACGGCTCGGCCTCACCGTCGTCGAAGGCGGCGAGGACGTCCACCGGCGCGTGCGCGCGGCCGTCGGAGGCGGCGGAGCCGACGTGGTGGTCGAGTCCACCGGCGCCGCGGCCGTGGTGCCGCAGGCGATCGAGTGCGCGGCGCGCGGCGGGCGGATCGTGCTGGCCGGGCTGCCGAGCCGGGCCAGCGAGATCGACGGGCGGCGCCTGACGCTGTTCGAGCGATCGCTCGTCGGGAGCCTGGGATATCGTCACGACTGTCCGCGGATCCTCGCCCTCGTGGACGCCGGCCGGCTCGATCCCTCGGCCATCGTGACCGATGTCGTGCCGCTCGGCGAGGCGGTCGAGCTGATCCAACGGCTTGCCGGCGGGCCCGGCACGACGATCAAGGCCCTCGTGGCGATCGGCGACACCCCATGACCTCCTCGCACCTCGAGCCGGCCCCGCCGGTTCCACCGCCCTCGCGATTCGACACGCGCCGCTACGAGATCGTCGACATCGCCGCGGGCCTGTTCGCCCGCCACGGCTACCACGCGACGTCGCTGGACGACCTGTGCGAGGCCACCGCGCTCAAGCGCGGCGGGCTGTACCACTACATCGGCAGCAAGGAGGAGCTGCTCTACCTCATCCACGAGCGCTTCATCGAGCCGCTGCTGGCCGCCGCCCACGAGGTCGAGTCGCGCGGGGCGAGCCCCGACGCCACCCTGCGCGGGCTGGCCCACGTGCTGATGGGCGTGATCGCCGAGTACAACGACCAGGTCACCGTCTTCCTGCACGAGTGGCGCTCGGTCGTCGACAAGGACAGCGAGCGGGCCGAGCGGGTGCGCCAGGCGCGCCGCGACTTCGAGTCGGTCATCGAGCGCACGCTCGAGCGCGGAATGGCCGACGGCAGCTTCACGCCGCGCAAGCCGATGCTCTCGGTGCTGGCGTTCCTGGGGATGATCAACTACGCCTACCAGTGGTACCGCCCGGACGGCGACTACAGCGCGGCCGAGGTCGCCGACGTCTTCTGCGACATCTACCTGCTGGGCGCCGGGACGCGGCGATAGCGATGGCGTCCACCACCGACACCGACAGCGTCCTCACCGCCCGGCACGGGACGACGCTGGTGATCACGCTCAACCGCCCCGACCAGCGCAACGCCGTGGACCTCGCGGTCGCCGAGGGGATCGCCGCCGCACTCGACCGGCTCGACGCCGACGACGAGCTGGCCGTCGGCATCCTGTGCGGCAACGGGCGCGGGTTCTGCGCCGGCATGGACCTGAAGGGGTTCGCGGCCACCGGCCGCCAGCCGTGGGTCGGCGATCGCGGCTTCGGCGGGATCGTCCGCCGCGCCGCCCGCAAGCCGCTGATCGCCGCCGTCGACGGGTTCGCCGTGGCCGGTGGGTTCGAGATCGCCCTGGCGTGCGACCTGATCGTCGCCGGGCGCGACGCCCGCTTCGGGCTGCCCGAGGTCAAGCGCTCGCTCGTCGCCGCGGGCGGCGGCCTGCTGCGCCTGCCGCGGCGCATGCCCTACCACGTCGCCATGGAGCTCGCGCTCACCGGAGACCCGATGGATGCGCAGCGGCTGCACGGGTTCGGGGTCGTCAACCGGCTGACCGAGCCCGGCGAGGCGCTCGATGGCGCGCTGGAGCTCGCCGCGCAGATCAGCGTCAACGCCCCGCTGGCCCTGCGCGCGTCCAAGGCGATCGTCGAGCGCTCGCTGGACTGGCCGGCCCAGGAGGCGTGGGATCGCCAGGCCGAGATCGCCGATCCGGTCCTGGCCTCCGAGGACGCCCGCGAGGGCGCGCTCGCCTTCGCGCAGAGGCGCGACCCGGTCTGGCGGGGTCGCTGACCGCCGCGCTGAATCGCTGCTCGATCGTCGTCGGCGCGTTCGCGCAGAACGAAGGACGGCGCGTTGCGGAGCCGCAGATCGCAGGTTCAATCCGCGAGCAGCGGGCGCCTTGCTGGGGACGATGCGAGCGCGAGCGCGTCGGCTTGAAACCCATAAGCGAACGCCGATAGCGCGATCCCCATATTCGTATTCGGCTGATGCTCACCCGGCGTTAGGGTCCCGCCGACATGAGCGCGACCAACGCCGGCGCGAGCAGCGAGCCCCTCCTGATCCGCGGCGGCCGGATCATCACCACCACCGAGAACCGGGTCGCCGACGTGCTCGTCGAGGGGGAGCGGATCACCGCGATCGGGGAGGACCTGCCCGCCGGGCAGGCCCGCGAGCTTGACGCCCGCGGCCTGCTCGTGCTCCCCGGGTGCGTCGATCCGCACGTCCACCTCGACACCGACTTCGGCGGGGCCAAGACGGTCGACGACTTCACCAACGGCACCGCCGCGGCGGCGATCGGCGGCACGACCACGCTGATCAACTTCGCGATGCAGTGGCCGGGCCAGACGCTGGCCCAGGCGCTGGACGCGTGGAAGGGGCAGATCGAGGAGCACCCGCCGATCGTGGACGTCGGCCTGCACATGGCGATCACCGACCTCGACTACGCGGGCAGCTTCGACGAGCTCGACGCGATCACCCGCGGCGGGATCCCCAGCTACAAGGTCTTCACTGCCTACAAGGGCTCGGCGATGCTGTCCGACGACGACCTGCTGCGCGTCATGGAGTCCGCCGCGGCCAACGACGTGCTGGTCATGGTCCACGCCGAGAACGGGGACATCGTCGACCTGCTCCAGCGCCGCGCGCTGGAACAGGGCCACACCGAGCCGCGCTGGCATGCCGCCACGCGCCCGGCCCTGGCCGAGGCCGAGGCGACGAGCCGCGTGATCGACATCGCCCACCTGGCGGGCGCCTCGCTGTACGTGGTGCACGTCTCCTGCGCCGCGTCGCTGGAGCGGATCGCCAACGCGCGGGCCAAGGGCTGGCGCGTCTGGGGCGAGACCTGCCCCCAGTACCTGTTCACCGACGAGTCCGACCTGGAGCGCCCCGACTTCGAGGGGGCGAAGTACGTCTTCTCGCCGCCGCCGCGCACGCCCGCCGACCAGGAGGCGCTGTGGGAGGGGCTGGCCGACGGCGTGCTGTCGGTCGTCGCCACCGACCACGTGCCGTTCACCTTCGCCCGCGACAAGCAGCTCGGCCGCGACGACTTCAGCGCGATCCCCAACGGCGCGCCAGGCATCGAGAACCGCCTGCAGCTCATGCACCACTTCGGCGTGCGCGCCGGTCGCTTCGACCTGCACCGCATGGTCGACCTGCTGTCCACCACCCCGGCGCGGATCTTCGGCCTGCACCCGCGCAAGGGGACGATCGCGGTCGGTGCCGACGCCGACCTCGTGCTCTTCGATCCGCAGCGGCGCCACACGATCTGCGCTGCCACCCAGGTGAGCCACTCGGACTACTCCCTGATGGAGGGCGTCGAGGTCGTCGGCTCGCCGACCCTCGTCACCGTGCGCGGGCGGATCGTCGTGGAGGACGGGCGGGTGGTCGGGCGTCCGGGCGACGGCGCCTACGTGTCGCGCGCGCCGTTCGATCCCGCGGCCGCCGACGCGCCCGGGCAGCCGCTCGCCGTCGATGGCTGAGACGGCGCAGGAGCGGGCGGACCGGGCTCGTGGGGGGTTCGGCGCGGCGCTGCCGCGCGGACGGCGTCCGGCGGTCGTCGTCGTCGACCTCGCGCTCGGCTTCACCGATCCGCAGGCCGCGCTGGGCAGCGACCTGACGGCCGTCGTGGAGGCGACGCGCACCCTGCTGGACGTCGCCCGCGCGGTCGCCGCGCCCGTGGCCTTCACGGTCATCGGCTTCGCCCCCGACCTGTCCGACCTCGGCCTGTGGAGCGCCAAGGCACCGGGCGGCGCCGGGCTGGTGCGCGGCACCCGCGCCGTGGAGCTCGACCCCCGCCTGGGCCAGCGAGACGGAGAGCCGGTGTTCGTCAAGCAGGGTGCGTCGGCGTGCTTCGGCACCGCGCTCGTACCCACGCTGATCCGCTGGCGGGTCGACTCGGTGATCCTCGCCGGCGCCACCACCAGCGGCTGCTTGCGCGCGACCGCCGTCGACCTCTTCCAGCACAGCTACCCGGTGCTGGTGGCGGCGCCGTGCGTCGGAGACCGCTTCGCCGCCGCCCACGACGGCGCGCTGCGGGACCTGCAGGACAAGTACGCCGACGTTGTCGGGCTGGACGAGGCGTGCGCGGCGCTGACGAGCATCAGC
Source organism: Solirubrobacterales bacterium (assembly GCA_025964175.1). GTDB lineage: Bacteria > Actinomycetota > Thermoleophilia > Solirubrobacterales > Solirubrobacteraceae > Capillimicrobium. The sequence goes on along the minus strand of JAOPZL010000184.1, from coordinate 6,937 downwards.
GACCACTGATGCCCGATGCCGTCCCATCGAGATGCGCTGATATCGTCGGCCACCGTGGACGGCCGCGTCACGCTGCAGAAGCTCGAGGTCTTCTGCCGCGTCGTGGAGCTGGAGAGCGTGAGCCGGACCGCCGAGGAGCTGTTCCTCTCCCAGCCCGGCGTCAGCGGCCACCTGCGCTCCTTGGAGGCGGCGCTCGGCTCCACGCTGCTGTACTGGGAGGGGCGCCAGCTGCGGCTGACGGAGGCGGGGACGATCGCCTACGAATGGGCGAGCGCGCTGCTGCAGCGTACCCGCGAGGCGATGCGCGCGATCGAGGGCGTGCGCGACGGGACGAGCGGCGCCTGCGTCGTCGGCGCGACCTCGACCGTCGGCACCTACCTGCTGCCGGCGGTCCTGCTGGAGGCGCGCCGGCTGCTGCCGCAGATGCGCATGACGCTGGAGGTCCACGCCACGCGCGACCTCGCGGCGGCGCTGCTGGACGGGCGCTGCGACTTCGCCGTCGTGCTCGCCGACGGGCCGCTGTCCACCCCCACGCTGCAGTCGCGCCGGCTGACCAGCGCGCCGCTCGTCGCCGTCGCCGCGCCCGGCCATCCGGCGACGCGGGCGCAGTCGGTGCGCGAGCTCGTCGAGCACGACTTCGTCTGCTCGCCGCAGGGGCACCCGCGGCGCACGACCGTCGATCGGCTGCTGCGCGAGCGGGGCGCCGACCGCCGGCGCGTGACGATGGAGCTCAGCCCGCCGGAGGCGATCAAGCACGCCGTGCGGGAGGGGATCGGGGTGGCGCTGCTGTACCGCTGCAGCCTGACCGAGGAGCTGGCCACCGGCACCCTGCACGAGATCGCGCTGCCGGGGCCGACCCCGGCGACCGGCGTCTTCCTCTGCCAGCGCAAGGGACGGCGCTTCACCACCGGGCAGCAGCTGCTGCTCGACGCGGTCTGCGCGCAGCTGGGCGCCGCCGAGGACCCGCTGGGCCTGGTTTGACGTGACCCCGCGCGGCGTGCCGCGCACGCCGCGAACTCAAGGAGAGAGCAGATGGCGTACCGGCTGGGAGTGGATGCCGGCGGGACCTTCACCGACCTCCTGCTCGTCGCGTCCTGGAGTCCGATGGGGCACGCGGAAGAGGCCGACCCGATATCGACCAAACAACTTGATGTATCGGGGGAGCGGCCGTAGAGTGGCGGAGCGGGAGGGGCCCTGGGTCAGCAGTCACGGAGAGGGAGCCGCATGGGGACAGAGAACGGCACCACGGCGCATGAGCAGCTCCGCCTGGCGCGCCTGCGGGAGCTGGTGGCGCTCGTCGCCGAGCGCAACCCGTTCCAGGCCGCCCGGCTGGCCGGGGTTCGGCTGGCGTCGATGGACGACCTGCGCCGGTTGCCGCTGACCTCCAAGGAGGAGCTGCTGGCCGACCAGGCCGCCCACCCGCCGCACGGGACGAACCTCACCTACGCGCCCGACCGCTACACCCACGTCCACCAGACGAGCGGGACGCTCGGCGCCACGCTGTGGATTCCCGACACCGCCGAGGACTGGGCCTGGATGTGCGCCGGGCTGGGCGCCGTGCTGCGCGCCGCCGGCGTCGGGCCCGGCGACCGCGTGGCGCTGGCCTACTCGTTCGGCCCCTACCTGGCGTTCTGGGCCGCCTATGGCGGAACCCAGGCGGCCGGCGCGATGGCCGTGCCGCTGGGCGGCATGGACTCCGTCCAGCGCCTGCAGGCCTTCGAGGAGTACCGACCCACGGTGGCGATGTGCACGCCGACCTACGCCGTGCACCTGGCGCGCACCGCGCGGAGCATGCGCCTCGAGGGCGCGCTGGCGTCGGTGCGGCGGGTCATCTGCGGCGGGGAGCCGGGCGCGTCGCTGCCGGCCGTCCGGGCCGAGATCGAGGCAGCCTGGGACGCCCGCTGCTTCGACCAGTACGGGCTGAGCGAGAGCGGCCCGTGCGGGATCCCGTGCGCCGAGCACGGCGGCATCCACCTGCGCGAGGACGAGTTCGTCTGCGAGATCCTCGATCCCTCCAGCGGCGAGGCGGTGGCCGAGGGCGAACTCGGCGAGCTCGTCGTCACCGCCCTGGGCCGGACCGGGTACCCGGCGATCCGCTACCGCACGGGCGACAGCGTGCGGGCGCACGGCGAGCCGTGTCCGGCCGGCCATCCGGGACGCTGGCTGTCGGAGGGGATCCTCGGCCGCATCGACGACATGGTCGTGATCCGCGGAATGAACGTCTTCCCCACGGCGATCGAGCAGCTGCTGCGCGACTCGGCGGCCATCGGCGAGTTCCGCATCACCTTCTACCGCGATCCGGCGGCGATGGACGAGGTCAAGGTCGAGGTCGAGCTGGCGCGACCGCTGGACGCCCGCGCGATCCAGGCGCGGATGCGGCACAAGCTCGGGCTGCGGGTACGCATCGTTCCCGTCCAGGCCGGGGTGCTGCCCGTCCAGCAGGGCAAGGCGCGCCGGGTGCACGACCTGCGCCGCCCGGCCACCGCCGGGCCCCTGCCCGCGCTGGCGCGCTGAACGCGGGTCGCCACCGCCATGAGCCGACGATCCCGACGGCCCTTCCCGTCCGTCCGAGTTTCTGCGATGATTCATGTCAGATGATTTGGTTTTTCCCCTGGGGGTGAGATGACGTATCCCGCGGTCCACATCACCGAGGAGTGCCTGCGCGAGGGCATGCAGATCGAGTCGGTGGACATCACCGTCGCCGACAAGGTCCGGCTGCTCGACGCGCTCTCGCGCACCGGCCTGAAGTCGATCATGGTCGGATCCTTCGTCAGCCCCCGCTACACGCCGCAGATGGCGCAGATCGACGAGCTCGTCCGCGGCTTCACGCCGGTCGAGGGCGTGACCTACACCGCGCTGGCGCTGAACCAGAAGGGCCGCGAGCGCGCGGCCGAGCACATGCCGCCGCTGTCGCGCGCCGATCGGCCGCCGATGCTCTTCACCCACCTGTGCGACACGTTCGTGCGCCGCAACGCGAACATGAGCCAGGCGCAGGAGATCGCGCGTTGGCCGGTGACCGTCGACATCGCTCGTGAGCGCGGCGTCACCGAGGCCGCCATCGCCGTCAACGCCGCCTTCGGCTCCAACTTCGAGGGCGAGTTCTCGCTGGAGCAGCGGATGGACCTGCTGCGTCGCCAGCACGACACCTGGACCGATGCGGGCATCGCGGTGACCTCGGTCCTGCTCGGCGATCCGATGAGCTGGTGCATGCCCCACCGCATGGAGGAGCAGCTGGAGGCGATCCGCGCGCAGTGGCCGCAGATCACGCACTTCTACCTGCACCTGCACGACGGGCGCGGGATGGCGCTGCCGACCAGCTACGCCGCGCTGCGCGTGCTCGGCGAGGGCGACGACCTCTACCTCGACACCACCGCCGGCGGCATCGGCGGCTGCCCCTACTGCGGCAACGGCCGCGCCACCGGGATGGCGGCGACCGAGGACCTCGTCTGCCTGCTGGAGGAGATGGGCATCGACACCGGGGTCGACCTCGACGCGCTGATCGCGGCGGTGTGGATCGTCGAGGAGCTGATCGGGCGTCCCGCGCCGGGTCACGTGGCCAAGGCCGGGCCGCTGCCGCGCGGCGCGGCGCTCTACGACGCCAACCTCCCGCTGGTGGAGACCTTCGAGGAAGGGCGCCACTTCCGCCTCGGACCCGAGGTCGCCGAGCACCAGGCGCGCCCGTGGCGCGAGCCGATCCCCGATCCGGCCGGCCGGCTCGCGGGCGCCTAGGCGATGGCCGCCCACCTCACGGACGAGATCCGCGCGCTCGTCGGGCAGACCGGGCCGCGCCTGACCGCCGCCCACCCGCTCGGCCCCGACGAGCTGCGCCGCTTCACCCAGGCCGTCATGGACGACGACCCGATCCACTGGGACGCGGACGCCGGCGCGCGCTACGGCGGCGTCGTGGCGCCCCTGCTGTACCCGGTCAACGCGCTGCGCCGCCCGCCGGGCTCGGCCGACCCGCTGGACCGCCTGCACGGCGACCCCGACTGGGATGGCACCGACCTCGGCTCCGGGCTCGGCGGCCTGCCTCCGGTGCGGGTGCCCGGGCTCCCGCGCGTGCTCAACGGCGGCGTCGAGGCCGAGTTCCACCAGATGGCGCGGGTCGGCGACGTGATCAGCGCGCAGGCCCGCTACCTCGACATCAGCGAGCGCGCCGGGAAGTCGGGCCCGATGGTGATCCTGACCGTCGAGACCACCTACACCAACCAGGACGATGCCGTGCTCGTGCGGGCCCGCAGCACGGTGATCATGCGATGAGGAGCTTGTCGTGACCGAGACGCAACGGGCCCGGGCGACCTCGTCGCCGCGCTGCTTGCAGGACGTGGCGGTCGGCGACGCGATCACCCCGCTGGTGCGCGGCCCGATGACGCCCTCCCACCTGATGCGGTGGTCGGCGGCGATCGAGAACTGGCACCGGATCCACTACGACGAGCCGTTCGCCACCGAGCACGACGGCCTGCCCGGCCTGCTCGTCAACGGCTCCTGGAAGCAGCACGTGCTGACCCAGATGATGCGCGAGTGGCTCGCCCCCGACGGCTGGCTCGTGCGCATCCAGTTCAGCTTCCGGCGCATGGACCTCGTCGGCGACACGCTCACCGCCTGGGGCACCGTCACCGAGACGCAGGAACGCGACGGCCTCGGCTTCGTCACCTGTGAGATCGGCATCGAGAACCCGCGCGGCGAGAACAGCACGCCCGGGACCGCGACCGGGGTGCTGCCGCTGCGTGGCGGGCGTCCCGTCCCGTACCCCTACCCCGCCGGCTGAGATGGACGATGCCCGCGAGGCCGAGGCGGCACCGGCCGCCGCGCTGAGCGGCGTGCGCGTCGTCGAGCTGGGCGGCGGCGTGGCCGGCCCGTTCGCGGCCCGGCTGCTGGGCGACCTGGGCGCCGACGTGGTCAAGCTCGAGCCGCCGGCCGGCGACCCCGCGCGGCGGCTGGAGCCGTTCGCCAGCGATCGCGACGGGCGTGCCTGCAGCCTCGTCTTCGAGTTCCTCAACTGGAACAAGCGCGGTGTCGTCGCCGATCTGGCCACCGACGCCGGCCGCGACGCCGTGCGCGCGCTGGCCGCCGACGCCGACATCCTCATCGAGTCGCTGGGTCCCGGGGAGCTGACCGCGCTGGGCCTCGCGCCCGCCGACCTGCGGGCCGCCAACCCGGAGCTGGTCATCACCTCCGTCTCGGGCTTCGGGCAGGAGGGGCCCTACGCGTCCTGGCGCGCGACCGATCTCGTGCTGCAGGCGATGAGCGGCGTGATGGCGATCAGCGGCACGTCGGACCGCGAGCCGCTCAAGCACGGGCTGCGCCAGTCGCTCTACGGCGCCGGCCTCAACGCGGCCTACGCCTCGCTGGCCGCCCACCTGGGCCGGCTGCGCGGCGGGGGCGGGGCCGACGTCGACCTGTCGGTGCTGGAGTGCCTGTCCTCCCAGCTCGTGCTCAACGAGGCCCACTACGCCTTCCTGGGCGCCGTGCAGGGACGCCGTCCCCCGGTGCAGGACCCGCTGGCCGGGGATCCGCTGCCCGCGGCCGACGGCTGGGTGTCGCTGCAGAACAGCGGGCTGATCCCCGTCGCCCGGCTGGCCGAGCTGTTCGATGACTCGCGCCTGGCCGAGCCGCGCTTCGCCTCGGTCGAGGCGCGCACGGAGCACGCGCAGGAGCTCAACGCGATCCTCACCGAGCATCTCGCGCGCGAGACGCGCGCCGGCTTCTTCGCCCGCTCGTGCGCCGCCGGCTACCTCAGCGGCCAGGTCCAGGGAGCGGCCGACCTGCTGAGCTGTCCGCAGTTGGCCGCCCGCGACGTCTTCCACGCCTTCGACGACCTGTCGGTGAACGGTGCGCCGGTGCGCTTCCCGGCGACGCTGATGACGCTGTCGCGCACGCCGACCAGCGTCCGCCGCCGCGCGCCCGCGCTGGACGAGCACGCCGACGCGCCGCTCGCGCGCACGGGCCGCGCGCGTCCGCCGGCGATCGCCGGGGCCGGCGGCGAGGACGCCGGAGGGCCGCTGGCCGGCGTGCGGGTGGTCGACCTCTCGACCGTCTTCGCCGTCCCGTACATCGGCGGCCTGCTCGCCGACCTGGGTGCGGAGGTCATCAAGGTCGAGGCGCCCCACCGCCTCGACCAGACCCGCACCTGGTTCGGCCCTTACTACGACAATGCGCCCGGCCAGGACTGGTGGGACCGGTCGGCGACCTTCCACGTCGTCAACCGCGGCAAGCGCTCGGTCTCGCTCCACCTCGGCCACCCCGACGGCCGCGCACTGCTGGGTGACCTCGTGGGCGACGCCGACGTGCTGCTGGACAACTTCACCCCGCGCGTGATGCGCGGCTGGGGCACGACCTACGAGGCGCTGCGCGAGCGCAACCCCCGCCTGGTCATGCTCTCCAACACCGGCTACGGCTCGACCGGGCCGTGGTCGCCCTTCCGCGCCCAGGGCACCAGCCTCGAGGCGACGATGGGCATCAGCCACGTCACCGGCTACGCGGGCGGCAAGCCCTCCAAGGTCGGCCAGTCCTATCCCGACTTCCTCGCCGCCTGGACCGGCCTGACCGCTCTGATCGCGGCGCTGATCGAGCGCGAGCGCTCCGGCGAGGGGCAGTGGATCGACCTCGGCATGTACCAGCTCGGCGCCTCGGTGATCCCCGAGGCGCTGCTGCACTTCCAGGCCCACGGCGAGGAGCTCACGCGCCGCGGCAACGCCGACCTGGGGGCGCTGGTCAGCGGCGTCTTCCCCGCCGCCGGCGAGGACCGCTGGCTGGCCGTCAGCGTGCAGGACGCCGCGCAGCTGGACGCGCTGGCGGCAATCGTCCCCGGGCTGGAGGCGCTGCCCGAGAACGACGCCCAGGCGCTCACGGCGCGCGTCGCGGCCGCCCTGACCGCCTGGTCGCGCGAGCACGACGGCGCGGCCGCCGCAGCGCGGCTGCAGTCGGTGGGCATCGC
>JAOPZL010000138.1 GCA_025964175.1 Solirubrobacterales bacterium | reverse complement strand
GGGCGTGGTCACCGGGCGAGAGGCCGCGCAGCTGCGCGCGGCCGGGATCGAGGCGCCGATCCTGGCCATGGGCGCGCTGGACGAGGAGGAGCTGGCCTTCGCCCTCGAGGCGCGTGCCGACGTCGCCGCCTGGAGCCCGCGGTTCGTCGCCAAGCTCGGCGACCGCCCGGCGCGCGTGCACGTCAAGCTCGACACCGGGTTCGGGCGGCTGGGCACCCGCGACCCCGAGCAGGCCGATGCGACGGTCGCGGCGCTGGGCGAGCGGGCGGTCGGGTTGTGGACCCACTTCGCCACCGCCGACGAGCGCGGCGACGCGTTCTTCGGCGAGCAGCTGGCCCGCTTCGCCGCCTGGGCACTGCCGCACCGGCTGCGGCGCCCGGAGTTGCTGCTGCACGCGGCCAACAGCGCGGCCACGCTGCGCAGCACCGACGCGCACTTCGACCTGGTCCGCTGCGGCATCGCGCTCTACGGGCTGGACCCGTTCGGGGAGGACGCGCGGGCGGTCGGCCTGGAGCCCGCGCTGCAGCTGCGCTCCTACGTGGCGACGCTCAAGCCGTGCGCACCGGGGGAGTCGGCGGGCTACGGGCGGCGCTTCGTCTGCCGTGAGCCGACCCGGATCGCGACGCTGCCGATCGGCTACGGCGACGGCTGGCGGCGCGGGCTGAGCAACAACGCCGAGGTCGTCATCCGTGGTCGCCGCTACCCGCTCGTGGGGGCCGTCTCGATGGACAACGTGACGATCGACGTGGGCCTGGACTCCGACGTGCGCCCCGGCGACGAGGCGCTGCTGATCGGCGGCGGGATCAGCGCCGAGGAGGTCGCGCGGCGGCTGGGCACGATCAACTACGAGGTGACGACGGGGCTGCTGCCCCGGACGCTGCGGGCCTACCACCGGGGCGGCGCGGCGGTGGACGAGGCGGCGCAGCTCGTCGCGCCGGCCGGCGCGGGCGATCCGGCGTCACCAACGGCATCCCCCGAGGAGGACTCGGCATGGTGACCGATCCCCTGCAGATCGTCGAGCAGGCCCTCGCGGATGAGCCCGCCTGGGTGGTCGGCGGCGTCGTGCGCGACGAGCTGCTGGGCCGCGCGCTGGACGCGGTGGCCGCGCCGGACGTCGACGTGGTCCTCGACGCCGAGCCCGCGGCGGCCGCCCACGCGATCGCCCGCGCTTCTGGGCGCGGCACCGCCCGCTTCGCGCTGAGCGACGCCTTCGGGACCTGGCGCGTCGTCGGCCCCGATCACGCCTGGCAGGTGGACCTGACCCCGCTGCGCGGCGGCTCCATCGAGGCCGACCTGCGCCTGCGCGACCTCACCGTCAACGCGATGGCCCGCCCGGTCGGCGGCGGTCCCGTCGTCGACCCGACCGGCGGCCGGCGCGACCTCGCCGCGCGGGTCGCCCGCGCCGCATCGGACCGCTCGTTCGCCGACGATCCGCTGCGCACCCTGCGCGTCGCCCGCTTCGCCACCGAGCTGGATCTCACCGTCGACCCCGGGACCGCAGCGCTGGTGCGCGCCCACGTGCCCGGCCTCGACGCGGTGTCCGGCGAGCGCGTCTTCGCCGAGCTGCGGCGGATCGTCGCCGCGCCCCGCGTGCGCGCGGGCCTGCGCCTGATGGACGAGCTGGGCCTGACCGAGCACGTCCTGCCCGAGCTCAGCGCGCTGCACGGGGTGGAGCAGAACCGCTACCACCACGCCGACGTCCTGGGCCACACGCTCGAGGTCCTCGACGAGATCCTCGCGATCGAGGCCGACCCGGGTGCCGTCTTCGGCCCGGAGCACGCCGCGGCCCTGCGGGCGCTCCTGGCCGAGCCGCTGGCCGACGGCCTGACCCGCGGCGGCGCACTGCGGTTCGGGGCTCTGCTGCACGACGCGGCCAAGCCGCAGACGCGGATGGTCGGCGAGGCGGGGGAGACGCTGGGCTTCCCGCGCCACGACGTCGAGGGCGAGCAGCTCGTGCGGGTCGTCTTCGGGCGCCTGCGCACGAGCGAGCGGCTGCGCGCGCACGTCGGCGCCCTGACGCGCCACCACCTGCGCCTGGGCTTCCTCGTCCACGAGCGCGACGAGGACGCCCGGCTGCCGCGCCGCGCCCTGTACCGCTACCTCGTGACCACCGACCCGGTCGAGGCCGACGTCTCGCTGCTCTCGGTCGCCGATCGCCTCGCCACGCGCGGGCGCAAGGCCGACGAGGCGATCGCCAAGCACGTCGGGCTGGCCCGGGACGTCATCGGGGAGGCGCTGGCCTGGCGCGCCGGCACGACGCGGCCCGTGCCGCTGCTGCGTGGCGACGAGCTGGCCCGCGAGCTGGGCATCGAGCCCGGCCCGCGTCTGGGGGCGATCCTCGCGCAGCTCGCCGAGGCGCGCTTCGCCGACGAGGTGCGCGACCGTCAGGAGGCGGTCGTGCTGGCGCGCTCGCTGCTGGACGATGGCTGAGCCATGCTTCGCACCGACGCCTCGACGACGCGCGCGGCGTCCATCACGGTCTCGTAGTTGACGTTGTCGGCGTGATCGGAGGGCCAGTGGTAGTTGGCCGGCTCCTTGCGGTGGTTGATGGAGCCGATCATGCAGGTGCGGTAGCCGTCGCGCAGGGCGATGAAGGCGTCCGACGTGAAGGAGAAGTTCATGCCGCGGTGCACGTCGATGCCGATCGAGCGCGCGGCGGCCTCGACGAGGTCCTTGAACGCCGCGTCGTAGCGGCGCGGGATCAGCATGCCCTCGCGCTCGGGGACGATCAGCTCCTCGGACCCGACGGTCTCGACGACCAGGACGCGGGTGGACTCGCGCGGCAGGCGCGGCCACCAGTTGGCGGCGAATCCCTGCATGCCCTCCTCCAGCGCCTCCTCCGAGCCGGTGGAGACGAGCAGCACGCGCAGCCCCTGGATCGGCTCCTGGCGCAGGCGGCGGGCCAGGGCGAGGACGACGGCGACGCCGCTGAGGTTGTCGTTGGCGCCCGGGACGACCTTGCGCGCCCCGATGTCGACGAACGCGATGGTGCTGCCCAGCGCGATGAGCGCGCCGAGCACGCGCGTGCGCTTGTGGCCGATCGCGGAGCCCGCGGCGACGAGCACCGGACCGCCGAAGACGATCCACATGAGCGGCGGCGACGTGTTCAGCCGCTCGAAGATCCACGGCGCGGCGCGATCGATGGCGTCGGGCAGCTTGGGGTCGAAGATCGCGCCGGAGTGCGCGGCGTCGTGGTGGGCGATGACGACGACGGTCTCCGTCGCGTCCTGGTCGCCGGCCACGGCCACGACGTTCCACGTGCGCTTGCGCCGGCCGGCCAGGAAGCGCGTCCAGTGGCGGCGCGACATCGTCAGGTCGTCCCAGATGGCGGCGGCGGTCGCGGCCCCGACCGCGGCGGCGGCGGCGCGGCGCTTGCCGCCTCCGGCCAGCCCGGCGATGCCGGCAGCGGCGCACGCGACGCCCAGCGGCCACCAGTAGGAGCCGTGCGCGGGGTGGTCCTCGAGGGTCGGCTCCAGGCCCTCCTCGCGCAGTCGGTCGGCGATCCATTGCGCCGCCTGCCGCTCGCCCTCGGAGGCTGAGCCCCGCTCGAACGAGGCCAGGTGGCGGATGGCGCCTTCGATGAGGGTGCGATCGGGCTCCAACGAGCGGCCCAACATATAGGTTCCCGGCCATGTCCCTGCGTCTGGACCGTGACGGCCCGCTCGCGATCCTGACGATCGCCCACCCGCCGCTGAACCTGTTCGACCACGAGTTGATGGAGCAGCTGGCCACGGCCGTGGACGAGCTGCACGCCTCGCCGCCGCGGGGGCTGCTGCTGCGGGCCGAGGGCAAGGTCGTCTCCGGGGGCGTCGACGTGGGCTCGGTCTTCGACGGGCTCGGCGCCCAGGAGGCCTCGCGCCTGTGGGGCCGCTGGCTGGCGGTCATCCACCGCATCGAGCAGCTCCCGTGCCCGACGGTCTTCGCCGCCCACGCGCTGACGCTGACCGCCGCCTTCGAGATCGCCCTGGCCTGCGACCTGATCGTCGCCGCCGGCCGGGCCCGCTTCGGGCTGGTCGAGCGCGTGGTGGGCCTCACGCCGTCGATGGGCGGGACGCAGCGCCTCGTCGAGCGCGCCGGGCCAGGCCGCGCGCGCGAGTTGGTCATGACCGGCGAGCTGTTCGCAGCGCAGACGCTGGAGCGCTGGAACGTCGTCAACCGCGTGTTCGACGACGAGACCTTCGACGCCGACGCGCATGCCTTCGCCCTCGACCTGGCCAACGGCCCGACGCTCGCCCACGCGGTGACCAAGCAGGTCGTGCGCGCCACGCTCGACGGCGGCGTCCTGCGGGCGGACTACGCGGTGCAGAAGCTCTCGGGCGACCTCTTCGCCACCGAGGACCTCCAGCAGGCCGTGCGCTCGTTCCTGGACCGCGGCCCGGGGCACGCGACCTTCGAGGGCCGCTAGGCGGACTCCAGCAGCTCGGGCCGCACGGCGACCCGGCGCAGCCGCTCGCGCATCGCGGTGCGGGCCCGGTCGTAGGCCGTGGAGTCGTCGTGGAGCATGACCGCGGTGTGGGTCGCCCCGACGTAGGCGTCCAGCTCGAAGGCGAGCTGCACCGGGTCGACCCCGGGTTCGAGCTCGCCGGCCGCGCGGGCCGACTCGATCGTCCGCTGCAGCAGCTCCAGCCACGCGGTTTCCTCGGCGGCGATGCGGTCGCGCACCCGGCCGGGTCGCCCGCCGTACTCGTGGGCGACGGCATAGAAGAAGCAGCCGCCGGGGAAGACCCGCGCCTGCACGTAGTCCAGGCGGTTCTCGCAGATCGCCCACAGGCGCGCGAGGCCGCGCTCGCGGAAGGCGGGGGTGACGACATGCTCGACGAAGACGTCGCGAGCGGACCCGATCGTCGCCAGCTGCAGCTCCTCCTTGGAACCGAAGTGCGCGAACACGCCGCTCTTGGAGACGCCGAGGTCGGTCGCGAGGCGCCCGATCGAGAGGTTGTCCAGGCCCTCGACCGACGCGAGCTCGCCGGCCCGGTGCAGGATCGCGCGCCGGGTCTGCTCGCCCCGCAGGACGCGTCCGTCGGTCGTGGTCATCACGTCGAAGCTTGACATGTTCTCCATCCCGGACTAATAGTACGATCGTTCGTGCAACTACGCAACCAGGATGGAGCGCATCCCATGGACGACCACACCGATCCGCTGGCCACCGCCCCGTGGCGACGGCTCGTGATCGTGGGCGACTCGATCGCCCTCGGCGTCGGCGACCCCGTCGACGGCTATCCCCACCGCGGCTGGACCGCCTCGATCGCGCTCGCGCTGGAGGCGGCCCGTCCCGGCCTGGTCCACCGCAACCTCGGCGCCCGCGGACTGCTGACCGAGGAGGTGCGCGAGACGCAGCTGGACGCCGCGCTCGCGTTCCGGCCCGATCTCGCCATCGTCGCCGCCGGCGGCAACGACCTGCTCGGTCCCGGCTTCGACGGCCTGGGGGTGGAGGAGGAGCTGGAGGAGATGGTCGGCGCGCTGCATCGGCGCGGGGCGCTGGTCGTGACGATCGGCCTGTTCGACATCACCCGCAGCGGGCTGGTCCCCGAGGCGTTCCGAGCGCCCCTGTCCCAGCGCATCCGCGAGCTCGGAGCCCGCACGGCCGCGGTGGTGGAACGCCACGGCGGGATCCACGTCGACTGCACCGACCACCGGGCCGGCGCCGATCCGTCGATCTACAGCGCCGACCGCCGGCACCTCAACGCGGCCGGCCACGCGATCGCCGCGTCGCTGACCCTCCAGGCGCTCACCGCCCGGTCTGGCGCATTCCTCGTGCCGCAAGCGCTGCCAGGACGACGAGCATGGCCGCGATGGCCGCGAGCGCGGGCCATGTACCGGACCACGTGACCGGCCCGACGAAGCCCTGGCGGACGCCCTGCAGGACGTAGGTGACCGGGTTGACCACCGCGATCGCGTGCATCCAGCCGGCCAGCAGGTCCGCGGGGGCGTAGGCCGGGGTGAAGAGGACGGCGATGAAGCCGCCCATCTGCATCAACGGCGCCGCCTGCTGGGTGCGGAAGTGCAGCGCCAGCGTCGTGGCGTAGCAGGCGAGGCAGGTGGACAGGCCCATGACGAGGAGGAAGGCCAGCAGCGTGCCCAGCACGCCCGGGAAGTGGACGCCGAGGGCCAGGCCGGCGGCGAAGACCACGACGGACGGCAGCAGCGAGCGCAGCGCGCCGCTGGAGACGAGGCCGGCGAGCAGCGTGAGGCGGGGCGCGGGGACGAGCAGGAGGCGGTCGAACCAGCCGCGCTCGATGTCGCGCGCGAGGTTCACGCCGGTCGCCGCTCCCGCGAAGGCGGCGCCCTGGAGCATGCCGACGGGGACGACGAAGGTCTTGAAGTCGTCGGCGGTGAAGCCGGGCAGCTTCGCCGCCGCGCCGAAGACGGAGGAGATGCCCAGGAGGAAGATCGTCGGCGCCAGGACGCCGGGGATCGAGGCGCCGGGCACGCGGAGGACCTCGTTGAGGCCGCGGCGGGCGAGCGCGACGACGATCCGCAGGCGGCCGCTGGCGGTCAGGGCGGTCACGGCGGTGCTCATCTCAGACGGCTCGCAGTCGGACGCGCAGCGACCACACGGCCAACGCGATCGCCGCCGCCGCCAGCCCGACCGCGGCGGCGAGCCCCTCGAGCACCGGGCCGGCCGAGACCGAGCCGACGATCGGGTTGCGCAGGCCGTCGGCGATGTAGGAGAGCGGGTTGAAGGCGGCGATCTGGCGGGCCGGTACCTCGAGCAGCCCGCGCGGGAAGAACGCCGACGAGACGAACAGGACGACGAGCACGAGCGGGAAGATCCCCTGGACGGTGGAGACCGTCCGCGCGCGCAGCGCGATCGTCACCCCGATGGCGCCGAAGGCGATCCCGGCGATCACGCCGATGGCGACGATCGCGGCGAACCCGATGACGCCGCCCTCGGGGCCGCCGCCGAAGATCGTCCCGATGAGCAGGAAGTAGAGGACCTGGGTGAACGCGAGGACGGCGGTCGCGGCCAGTCGCCCGAGGACGATCGCGACGCGGGGGATGGGGGAGATCACGAGCCGGTCGAAGAAGCCGTCCTCGATCTCCAGGGCGACGGCGATCCCCGACGACACCCCACCCAGCAGCAGCGCCTGCGTCATCGACCCGGCGAGCTGGAAGTTCAGGAACGAGTTCACCGGCGGGAAGCCCGGGAGCGCGGTGGAGCGGGTCAGCCCGCCGACGTTGGCGGCCAGGAAGAGCGTGGGCATGACCAGGAGCGGCGCGGCGAACTGGGGTCGGCGCGCGGTGTTGCGCAGCGCGCGGCGGGCGAGCGCCAGGCTGGCGCGGATCACGCGCCCTCGAGGTGGCGGCCGGTCTTGGCCGCGAAGACGTCGTCCAGCGTCGGCTCGACGAGCTCCAGCGCCGCGACCCCCAGCCCCTTCTCGTCCAGCGCGCGCACGACCGCCGCGATCGAGGCCGCGCCGTCGGGCAGCGGGACGCGCACCTTCTCCAGCTCGCGCAGCACCTCCGGCGGGCCGAAGGCGGCCATCACGGTGGCGGCGGCGTCGAGGTCGGGAGCGTCGCCGGCGAAGGCGAGCTCGAGGTGGGGGTGGCCGATCTCGGCCTTCAGCGCGGCGGGCGTGCCCTCGGCGACGATCCGCCCCTGGCTGATGATCCCGAGGCGGTCGGCCAGGCGATCGGCCTCCTCGAGGTACTGCGTCGTCAGGAAGACGGTGGTGCCGCGGTCCTTCAGGCGGCGCACCTCCTCCCACAAGGTCATCCGCGAGACGGGGTCCAGGCCGGTCGTCGGCTCGTCGAGGAAGAGCACCGCGGGCTCGTGGATCAGGGCCAGCGCGAGGTCCAGGCGGCGCTTCATCCCGCCGCTGTAGGTGGCCACCCGGCGGTCCTGGGCCTCGACCAGCCCGACGCGCTCGAGCAGGTCCTGACCGCGCGTGCGCACCGCGGAGGGGGCGATTCCGTGCAAGGTCGCTTGCAGCTCCACGAGCTCGCGGCCCGTCATCAGGCCGTCCAGCGCGGCCTCCTGCAGGGCGACCCCGATCCGCCGGCGGACGGCGTCGGGATCGCGCGCGACGTCGTGGCCGGCGACCATCGCCCGACCGCCCGTGGGGCGCAGAAGCGTGACCAGCATGCGCACCGTGGTCGTCTTGCCCGCCCCGTTGGGGCCCAGGAAGCCGTAGACCTCGCCCGCTTCGACGGACAGGTCGATCGCGTCGACCGCGGTCAGACCACCCTTGAATCGGCGGCTGAGCCGCTCCGTCTCGATCGCCGCCATGCGGTCGCGCAGTGTACGGAGCGCAACAAATGCCCTCGATTCGTGTTCAATCAGCACGATGCTCCGCCCTGTTCATAAGACCATCGCCGTCGCCGCGGTGTTCGGATCGCTCGCCGCGGCCACGTCCGCCTCCGCGACGATCACCGAGATCGGGCCGACAGGCGCTGCCGCCACCGGCACGCCGGCCTGCCCCACCGACTGCATCGCCGTGACGCGCACCACCGGCTACCAGCAGACCGCCGGGGGGACCAGCGGCGTGTACCGCGTTCCTCGCGACGGCACCATCGTCGCCTGGACCGTCGGCCTGGGTAATCCCGGGACGAAGGCCACGAAGGACGCCGCGACCGGCAAGAAGGGCAAGTCCCAGGTCCAGTTCTTCACCGACAACTACGGCGGTGAGGCGCAGGCCGGCATCGCCGTCCTGACCACCGGGATCAAGTCGCGCGCGCGCACCATCGCGCTCAGCCCGATCGTCAAGCTCACGCCGTTCTTCGGCAAGACGGCCCAGTTCCCGCTGGCCACGACGATCCCCGTGAAGAAGGACGACCTGATCGCCCTCAACGTCCCGACGTGGGCGCCCGCGCTCGCGGTCGGCCTCGGCAACACGTTCGCCTGGCGCGCCAGCCGCGTCGACAAGTGCACCGATCCGTCGGTCAACCAGCTGCAGACGTCGCAGATCCTGCAGCAGCTCACGCAGTACAACTGCGTCTACAAGACGGCGCGGCTGACCTACTCGGCCACGCTGATCTCCACTCCCTGACCCGCGCGGGGCCGCGCCACCCGCGCGGCCCCACTCGCTAGCAGGCGCCGGGGTTCTGGTTGCAGAAGTCCTGGAACCCGGCGCCGCCCGACGAGGAGGTCGAGGTGCCGCCGCCTCCGGAGGAGGTGCCGCTGCCCGAGGACGACGTCCCGCCCGACGAGGTCCCGCCCGACGAGGTGCCGCCCGAGGACGTGCCCGCGGTCCCCGAGGACGTGCCGGTGGTCCCGGACGAGGTCCCGGCCGTGCCCGACGACGTGCCCGCGGTGCCCGACGTCGTCCCGGACGAGGTGGCGGGGGTCGCCGTGCCCGAGGACGTACCCGTGCTGCCCGAGGTGCCCGACGAGGTGGCCGGCGTGGTCGTCGTCGCGGTGGTCGACGTCGTGGAGGCGCCGGTCGTCGACGTGGCGGCCGCGGTGGTCTCCCCGTTGAGGCCGACGACGTCGGCCGCGGAGACCGTGATCGGCGGGGTCGCGGTCGGGACGTCCTCCGAGACCTGCGTGCCGCCGCATGCGGCCACGCCGGCACCGAGGCTCAGCGCGGCTACGGCGGTGGCGAGATGACGCGCTCGCATCGCGGGTCCCTCCTAGGTCGCGATCTCGAGCGGCGCCATCCGGCGGCCGCACGTGGGGCAATCGTTGAGGTCGATCGGCGCGAGCTGATCGCAGTGGTTGCAGAAGCGCAGGTTCTCGACGGCCCAGGGGAGCTTGGAGTCCGTGGGCGGCAGCGGGACCACCTTGCCGAGGACCTCGAGCTCCTCGCCCGTGTCGCGATCCACGTAGATCTCGTCGGGATCGGCTTCGATGATCGTCTCGCGCCCGGTCGAGGGCGTGCGCATGCGGTAGCGGGTGAGGCTCATGGAGAGGCTGATCATACCGGCTCATCGGCGCCGCGGCCCCCACCGCCAGAACCCTTCACGAGCCGATTGTCACGAACCTCCCCACGAACGCCGTCGCCTCGGTTAATGTTCCGCACGTGGAGAGAGCGATGCCCCGGGGGAGGGTCGTCACCGGCGCCGCCATGGCCATATCGGCTGTTGCGTTGTCCGCGTGCGGCTCCCAAACAGCCGTCCAGTCCAGCGACAACCTCGCCCAGGGCAAGCAGATGTTCGTCGCGAAATGCGGCGCCTGCCACACGCTCGCGCGTGCCGGGACCAAGGGGTCGGTCGGGCCGAACCTCGACGAGGCGTTCCGCGAGTCGATATCGGAGGGCATGGGCCGCTCCGTCGTCCGCGGCGTCGTCGCCGAGCAGATCAAGATCCCGTCGCGCCTGGGCAAGATGCCGCCCAACCTCGTCCGCGGTGACGACGTGACCGACGTCGCCGCCTACGTCGCCTCCACGGCGGCCATGACCGGCAAGGACACCGGCGTGGTCGGTGACGCGGTCAAGGCCGCCGGCGCCGGCAAGCCCGCCGTCGAGGCCGGCGGCACGCTGGAGATCGACGCCGACCCGACGGGCCAGCTCGCCTACGTCGCCGACAAGGCGTCGGCCACGGCGGGTGCCATCACGATCAAGATGGGCAACAAGTCCACCGTCCAGCACGACATCGCCATCACCGGCAACGGCGTCAGCGGCAAGGGACCGGTCGTCGGCCAGGGCGGGACCTCGGAGTTCAAGCTCTCCGACCTGCCCGCCGGCACCTACACCTACTTCTGCACGCTCCCGGGGCACCGCGCCGCCGGGATGCAGGGGACGCTTACCGTCAAGTGAGCGCGCGTCACCTGATCGCGCCCCGGCGCTGCCGGGGCGCGATCAGATGACGGCTCGCACGATGAGTGCGAGCACGATGATCGCCGCGGCGATCACGACGACCCAGACGAGCAGCTGGAAGGCCTCGCCCTCCGAGCGCAGCGGGTTCAGCATCGGCCCGCCGCCTCAGAGGATGTAGACGGTCGTGTAGACGACCACCCACATGATGTCGACGAAGTGCCAGTAGATCCCGGGCACTTCGATGCCGTCGTGATGCTCGGGGGTGAAGTGCCCCCGGAAGACGCGGACCATCACGATGAACAGCAGCAGCAGGCCGATGAAGACATGCGCACCGTGCAGCCCGGTGAGCCCGTAGAAGATCGATGCCTGCGCCGATGACGACGGCGCGAAGCCGATGTGCACGTACTCGTTGACCTGGATGAACAGGAACGAGAGGCCGAGCAGGAACGTGGTGAAGATGCCGGCCTTCATCGCGAACCGGTTGTTGGCCTTGGCCGCGACGACGGTCCAGTGCATGGTCAGCGACGACGACAGCAGGATCGCGGTGTTGAAGCCGGCGACCAGCTTGGGCAGCTCGTCCCCCTGCGCGGGCCAGGCGTCCCCGTTCACCACCCGGATGAAGAAGTAGGCGGTGAAGAAGGCCCCGAACACCATCACCTCGGAGATGATGAACAGCAGCATCCCGAGGACCTGGGGGTCGACCCGGGACGAGCGGTTCGCCTCGGGCGGACCGTGATGGTCGCCGTGGTCGGGGAGATCGTGGAGAGGGAGGGCGCCGGCTTCCATGGGGCTCCTAGCTGACGTCCGCGGTCTCGCGGTCGGCGGCGATCACGTGCTCGACGGGAACCTGTGTCGCCTTGCGGATGCGGCCGACGACGTCGGCGCGCTGCCACCCCGAGCGCCGGGCGCCGAAGGTGGCGACGACGACCTCGTCGACGCGGAACATCTGCAGCCCGTTCTTGGCCGCGATGTACGGGTCGGGGTCACCGATCATGCCCGAGCTCAGCAGGCCGGCCGAGCGGGTGCGGTCCAGGAACTGGCGCAGGCGCCCGCGGGCGCGCTGGGCGTGGACGCCCTCGCCGCCCTCCTGGGGCACGATCACGATGAAGAGGTGCGGCTGGGCGCCCGGGTCGGCGATCTTCTCGCGCAGGTGGCTCAGCAGCTCGTCGGTGGAGGCGGTGCGGTTGGCGATGACGAGCACGACGGTGAAGGGCAGGCCCTCGCGGTCGATGTCGGTGACGACGTGCTCGACGGGCACCCCGCCGTTCTCACGGATGCGGTCGACGAGGTCGCGCCGCAGCCAGCCGGAGATCGTGGCGGGCTTGGTCGAGACGATGATCTCGTCGGGGTGCCACTCGGCGATCGCGTCCATCGTGGCCGTGTACGGGTCG
This sequence comes from Solirubrobacterales bacterium, assembly GCA_025964175.1. Classification (GTDB taxonomy): domain Bacteria; phylum Actinomycetota; class Thermoleophilia; order Solirubrobacterales; family Solirubrobacteraceae; genus Capillimicrobium. The sequence continues at coordinate 6,194 of JAOPZL010000138.1, read as the reverse complement.
GGGTCGCCGACCTCGCCCTGGACCTCGACGCCCATCTGGTCGCGCATCCACGCGCGGGCCAGGTCGACGCGCACCTGCGCTGCCTCGTACTGGAACTCGTCGTAGATGATGTTGCCGTCGCGGGGTCGCGTGCGCGGGACGCACAGGATGAACTCGGCTCCGCCCTCGTCGACGCGCTTCTGCACCGCCTCGATCAGGTTGGAGCCACCGATCGTCTCGTTGGCCACCACCAGGATGCGTGCCATGAGCTTCCCCCTAGTCCCCCGCCGGCGCGGTGCCGGCTTCGGCCGGCTCCGCTGTCGATTTGACCTCTGCGCCCTTGAACACCCCGTGGACCGCGCCCGGCACCCCGTACTCGTAGGGGCCGCCGACGACCGTGGGGATGGTGTCGAAGTTGAAGATCGGCGGGGGAGACGAGACCTGCCACTCGAGCGTCATCGCTCGCCATGGGTTGGCCGGCGCCTTCATGCCGCCGCGCCACGACTTGACCATGTTGTAGACGAAGATCAGCGTGCTGAGCCCGACGACGAACGACGCGCACGAGATGAACAGGTTCCAGCCCGCGTACTGCTGCGAGTAGTCGGCGACGCGGCGCGGCATCCCCTCGATCCCGATGAGGTGCATCGGGGCGAACGTGCAGTTGAACGCGATGAACGTCGTCCAGAAGTGCCACTTGCCCAGGCGCTCGTCGAACATCCGCCCGGTCATCTTCGGGAACCAGTAGTAGACCCCGGCGAAGATCGTGAACAGCGATCCGCCGAAGAGCACGTAGTGGATGTGGGCGACGATGAAGTAGGTGTCGCTGACGTGGATCGTGAAGGGGATCATCGCCAGCATCACCCCCGAGATCCCGCCGAGCGTGAACATCGTCAGGAAGCCGAGCGCGAACAGCATCGGCGTGTCCAGGTGCAGGACGCCCTTCCACAGCGTGGCCAGCCACGAGAAGATCTTGATCCCGGTCGGGACGGCGATCACCGCCGTGGTGATCATCATCGGCACGCGGATCCAGCTCTGCATGCCCGAGACGAACATGTGGTGGGCCCACACGGTGAAGCCGAGCACGACGATCGCCAGCAGCGAGAAGGCCATCATCCGGTAGCCGAAGATCGGCTTTCGGGCCTTGACCGCGAGGATCTCGGAGATGATCCCGAAGCCGGGCAACATCATGATGTAGACGGCTGGGTGGGAGTAGAACCAGAAGACGTGCTGGTACATGAGCACGTCGCCGCCCTTGGGGGCGTAGAAGAAGTTGAAGCCGAGCGCGCGGTCCAGCAGCACGAAGAACTGCGAGGCGGCGATGAACGGGGTCGCGATCACGACCAGCAGCGAGGTCGAGAAGTTCGCCCACACCAGGAGCGGCATCCGGAAGAACGACATGCCCGGCGCGCGCATCGTGATGATGGTGACCAGGAAGTTCAGCGCGGTCGCGATCGACGAGGCGCCCGCGAACTGGACGCCCACGGTGAAGAACGTCTGGCCCAGCGGCGCGTTGACCGAGAGTGGGGCGTACGCGGTCCAGCCCGTCGAGAACGATCCGCCCGGCGCGAAGAACGACAGCAGGAAGAGCGTGCCGGCGACCGGCAGCATCCAGAACGACAGCGCGTTCAGCCGCGGGAAGGCCATGTCCGGGGCGCCGATCATCAGCGGCAGGACGTAGTTCGCCAGGCCCGCGAACACCGGGATGATGAACAGGAAGATCAGCACCGACGCGTGGACGCTGAAGAGCCCGTTGTAGGCGTTGGCGTTGACGAACTGCATCCCCGGCTCGGCCAGCTCGGCCCGCAGCAGCATCGCCATCAGACCGCCGACGAGCAGGAAGAAGAACGAGGTCACCGTGTACTGGATGCCGATGACCTTGTGGTCGGTGTTGACGCGGAAGTAGTCCTTCCACGTGCGCGCGCCGTGGCCCGAGTGATCCTCGGGGATCGTCGGCGCGCCGCGCGCCCAGCGGAACCAGTAGTCGAACGCGCCCAGGCCGATCAGGAAGCCGAACGGGCCGGCGATGAGGGCCACGGTGGTGACCGCCTCGCCATCGATGGTCGGTCCCCAGCCATAGAGCGCGCGGACCAGCGTGGTGATGCCGTAGGAGAAGCCGACGGCGATGAGGATTCCGAGGCCCGCCCGGGGGAAGCCCGGAGCACGGAGAACGCGCGCTGCGCTCACGATGTTGCCTCCTTGAGGTAGGCGACGAGGGAGGCCAGGTCGCTGGCCGACAGCGTCTGCCCGAAGTTCGCGGGCATGATGTCGGGCCCGTAGCCCTTGGCGATCTGGGCGTTGGGATCGACGATGTCCGTCTTGATGGCGGCGGCCGTCGCGCCCTTGAGGACGTCGTCGAGGTTGGGTCCGATCTGGCCCTTGGCGCCGGCGTCGGCCAGCACGTGGCAGCCGCCGCAGCCGTTGTCCGCGAAGACCTGCTTGCCGGCGGTGGCGTTGCCCGCTCCCGCGGTCCCACCGCTCGTGGTGGCCTTGGGGGGCGCGGTCTTGCGCTTGAGCCACGCCGCGTAGGCGGTGGGGGGGACGACCTGCACCTGCGAGCGCATCACCGAGTGGCCCAGGCCGCAGAGCTCGGCGCAGACGACGGGGTAGGTGCCCAGGCGGTTGGGCGTCACCCGGTAGCGGGTGGTGAGCCCGGGCACGGCGTCGATCTTCATCGAGAAGTTCGGCACCCAGAAGTCGTGGAGGACGTCCTCGGAGACGATCTGGAACTCGACCGAGCGGCCGATGGGCAGGACGAGCTGGGTCGTCTTCAGCGGCGCGCCGCCGGTGAGCTCCTTCGGGTACGTGTAGGTCCAGGCGAACTGCTGGGCCGTCACGCCGATCTTCAGTTCCTTGGCGCTCGCGGCAGGCGCCTTCTCGGCGTCGTGCAGCACCGCTGCGGCGTACACGCAGAGGCCGAGGATGATCATCGACGGCAGGGCGGTCCAGATCACCTCCAGGCGCGTGTTGCCGTGGATCGGCGGCCCGTCCATGTCCTCCTGGCCGGGGCGCATGCGGAAGCGGATGACCGCTCCGATGACCACCGTGACCACGAGCACGAAGATCGGCACGGACGCGATGACGAGCACGTCGTACAACGTCTTGATCTTCTCCGCCTGGACCGACGCGATCGTCGGGAACCAGTCGATCGAAAGACCGAACACGATGCCGAGTGCAGACGCGATGACGCCGACGACGACCATGGTCGCAACCGGTCGATCACGCATGGCGTGAGACCCCCGGGGCCCTCTCTCCCCTCATGCACCGCACACTAACTGGCCGGAGCGACAGATGCCAAATGCCACAAGCGCGTCCCGGGAATTCGGCGCGTCCCGAGGCGACTGTGACCACGGTCGCGGGCGCGCAAGCTGCCGCTGGGACGGGACGTCCGTCAGGGAGACACGGCCCCGCCAGGCCGCCTCTCCGATGGGCTGGTCCTAGGCCGCGAGGTAGCTGCCGAACCCGCCGATCGGGGCCGCGCGGCCCTCGAGGCGGGCGCGGAACGCCGACGGCGCCGTGCCGTGGTGGCGACGGAACGCCTTGGCGAACTGCGCCGGCTGCCGGTAGCCGACCCGGCGGGCGACTTCGCGGACGGTGAGCGTTCGGGCGGACAGCATCTCGGCGGCGCGCTCCATGCGCACGGCCGTGAGGTGCTCGCGGAACGTGGTGCCGCCGATCTCGCTGTAGGCGCGCTGCAGCTGACGGCGGGACGACGCCACCCTGCGGGCGATGTCGTCGAGTGACAGGTCCGAACCGAATTCCTCGGCGACGATCGCTGTCGCGTCCTCGTAGAGGCTCGTGCGGAGCTGGATGGTGGCGGGTCGATGCATAGCTGTGAGCGTGTACGTCCCCAAGTTTGGGGATGGATGACTGTTTGTGTGCCAGATGACACAAGCTGGCGCGTGCGCAGTCGGTTTCACCGCCTGATTCGGTGTCCGTGATACGTTTTTCCCAAAGAAGCTCGTGACAAACGATACGAGGGAGACGGGCTATGCAGGTGAGGGATGGGATGAGTCGGGTCGTTCTCACCGTGGGCCCGGGGCACACCTTGCGCGATGCCGCGCGGTTGATGACCGAGCGCCGTGTCGGCGCGGCAGTGGTCCGCGACCCTGACAGCGGCGGCCCCTCGATCGTCACCGAGCGCGACGTCCTCACCAGCCTCGGTGTGGGCCAGGACCCCGACGTCGAGCGCGTCGCCGACCACCTGACGAGCGAGGTCGTCTACGCGGCGCCGAACTGGTCGCTGGAGGAGGCGGCGGCGACGATGGTGCGCGGCGGCTTCCGCCATCTGATCGTCGTCGACGGCGGCGAGGTCGCGGGCCTGATCTCGATGCGCGACGTCGTTCGCTGCTGGACCGACGACGGCTCCAGCTGCGACGTGCCCGAGGGCGCCCGCTTCGCCCGGAGCGTCGCCGGGGCGTAGAGGAGGTCCAAAACGAGCGAGGGCCCGCTCAGCGGGCCCTCGAGAAGGTTCTGGGGACGATCGGCCGCTAGTGCGAGCCGTGGTCCAGCGGCAGGTGATCGACGTCGCGCTTGGTGTCCAGCGTCCAGCGCACGATCACGACGACCGTCAGGATCAGGCCCAGGGCGACGAGGTACCACTGCGTCGTCACGCCGATCAGCGTCATCGTGATGCCGATGGTGAGCAGCAGCGGCAGCACCGTGCCGCCAGGGAGGTGGATCTCCTCGCCGGCGGGCGGGATCTCGGGGTCCACGGGGCTCATGTTCTACTGGCCCACGTAGAGGGCGGCGGCGACGAAGGTCATGCCGAACATGAACACGCAGACCGCGGTGGCGATGAGCGCCGTGCGGATGTTCTTGCGGGCGAGGCGACGGTCCATTTCGAGAGCAATCCTAGCGGTCTTTGGGCTTTCCGGCCTAGAGCCGGACGTCCACCACCATGGCCACGAACAGCAGGGCCAGGTAGGCGAGCGAGAAGAGGTACAGGACGAGGGCGCTGCGGCGGTCGGCACGGCGCACGAGGCGCAGCGCGAGGCCGATGAAGACTCCGCCGAGCGCGAGCGACGAGGCGAGGTAGAAGTACCCGAAGCCGTCGCCGCAGAAGACGAGCTGGCTGACCGCGTACAGCAGGACGGTGTAGAGCAGGATCTGGCGGCGCGTCTCGCGCTCGCCGCGCACGACGGGCAGCATGGGCACGCCGACAGCCGCGTACTCGTCCTTCATCAGCAGGGCCAGCGCCCAGAAGTGGGGCGGGGTCCAGAAGAAGACGATGGCGAACAGGTAGAGCGCGGTGCCGTCGACGCCGCCGGTGACCGCCGCCCAGCCGACGAGCGGGGGGAAGGCGCCGGCCGCGCCCCCGATGACGATGTTCTGCGTCGTGCGGCGCTTCAGCCAGAACGTGTAGATGCACGTGTAGCCGATGAAGCCGGCGAACGAGAAGACCGCGGCGAGCGGGTTGACCAGCACGGTCAGCCACACGGCGGCGAGCGCCGCGAGGACGAGGCCGAAGGTCAGCGCGGCCCGGGGGGACACCCGGCCGGCGGGCACCGGCCGGTTGGCCGTGCGCTCCATCTGGGCGTCCAGGTCGCGGTCGTACCAGTGGTTGACCGCGCCGGCGCCACCGGCGGACATGTACCCGCCGACGACGGTGGCCAGGATGAGGCCGATGGACGGGTCCCCGGCGATCTCCATCGCCGCCACCGTGGTGAGCAGCAGCAGCGATTGGACCTTCGGCTTGGTCAGCTGGATGTAGTCGCTGACCAAGCTGGGCCGGCGTTCAGCGCCCGCCGCGACAGTGGAGGGCTGGGCGGGGACGGTCTCCACGGCGCGACTCTAGTGCGCCGAGGTCCCGGAAGCGACCGGGGCCTCCTCGACACCGGAGCCGGTGTTGCGCGCGATCTGACGACGGATGTCCTTCATCGGCTCGACCGAGCGGATGCGCGGCACGACGTCGAAGTTGTTGACCGGCGGGGGCGACTGGGTGAACCACTCCAGCGTGTTGCCCTTCCACGGGTCGGGACCGGCGTTCGCGCCCTTCTTGAGCGAGTGCGCCGCGTTGATCACGGTCAGCAGGATGCCGAGGCCGAGGATGAACGCGCCGACCGTCGAGATCTGGTTGTACAGCTGCAGATGACCGACGTTCGGGTACTCGTAGATGCGCCGCGGCATGCCGTCCATCCCGATCGTGTGCTGGATCAGGAAGGTGACGTTGAAGCCGATGTACATCAGCGCGAACGACCACTTGCCCAGCTTCTCGC
>JAOPZL010000060.1 GCA_025964175.1 Solirubrobacterales bacterium | reverse complement strand
GGCCGACCGTGTGCTGGCACGTCGGCTACAGCTACGACGTCGCGCCGACCTGGAGCGCGCCGATCGACCTCCTCTTCATCGACGGCGACCACCTCGAGGCCGGCGTCCAGCGCGACTGGGACGACTGGCACGGCTTCATCGCCCCGGGCGGCCACGTGCTCTTCCACGACGCGCGCGACGGCCGCGAGGGCGGCCGCGGGCTGCCCGGCCCGACCGCGGTCGTCGATCGCCTCCTACGCGGCCCCGGCGGTCCACCTGCCGGCTGGGAGATCGCCGCCGAGGTCGACCGCACCGTCGCGGTGCGGTGCGTCGCCCGTTAGGCGGCGAGCCGCAGCGCCGGCGGCTCGTGTGTCCCGGCCTCGGGGGCGACCGCCTCGTCGTGCAGGCCGTGCGGGGTCTTCTCCCACAGGAACGGGTTGCGCACGAGCTGGATGAGCGCGCGCCACGACGCCCACGAGTGCAGGCACCAGTAGAGCGGGTTCAGCAGGGCGTACGGCGCCCAGCGCCAGCCGCGGTCGCGGACCGCGGCCATCGCGCACAGCACGATCATCAGCCCGTTGCCGAGCACGAGGTTGCCCAGGCCGATCCATCCGAGGACCCCTGTGCCCCCGATCGGCAGCCGCGGGCCGATCCCGGCCAGCTCGATCGCCGTCGTGACCCACAGCACCGGCGCGAGCAGGAAGGTCAGCGGCGTCCCGGCGATCAGCAGGACGAAGCCGAGCGTCTCCCGCGGGCTCAGGCGACGGGCGAGCTTCACGGGCGAGCGCGTATGGACGAGCACGGTCTGCATGTAGCCCTTGATCCAGCGGGTCCGCTGGCGGATCCAGGGCCGCACCCGCGAACACGCCTCCTCGTCGGTCCACGAGTCGATGACCTCGACGCGGTAGCCCTCGGCGGCAGCGCGGATGCCGAGGTCGGCGTCCTCGGTGACGTTGTGCGGATCCCAGCCGCCGAGGTCGCGCAGCGTGTCGATGCGGAAGTGGTTGGAGGTGCCGCCGAGCGGGATCGGGAGCCCGAGGCGATCCAGGCCCGGGAGCATCGTCCCGAACCAGTAGCCGTACTCCAGCCCGAACAGCGCGGTCAGCACGTTGTGGGTCGCGTTCCAGTACTGCAGGCGCGCCTGGACGACGGCGGTGGTGGGGCCCGCGCGCCGGAAGGCGGCGACCGCACGGCGCAGCTGCTGGGGGTCGGGCTTGTCCTCGGCGTCGTAGATGACGAGGAAGCTGCCGGTCGCGAGGAACAGCCCGACGTTGCACGCCTTCGGCTTCGTCTTGGGCTGGGCGTCGGGCACGACGACGAGGCGCACGGTCTCCGGCGGTCGGGCGTTGCGGGCCGCCTCGATCGTCTCGGTGTCGTCGGACTCCAGCAGCACGAGGATCTCGAGCTTCTCCTCGGGGTAGTCGAGCGCCGCGAGGTTGCTCATCAGGTTGCCGATGATGTTCGCCTCGCGATACACGGGCACGAGGATCGTGTAGCGCGGGAGCTCGTGATCGGGGACCGGCGGATCGACGACGGTGCGATGGCGGGCCGCGTTGCCGACCAGCGACGTGATGACCTTGAACAGGATCGCCGACAGGAAGACGATGTTGGCGAGCGCGACGAACACGCCCAGGGTCAGCGCCCAGTTCAGGACGAGGCCGGCGACGACCGCCACGACGGTGATGACCATCGCCGCCTTCTGCTGGCGCGAGTAGCCCGCGGCGGCCGACAGCTCGGGTCGCCCGTTGAGCAGCTCGACGGTGGAGCGCTCGACGATGAAGTGCTTGAAGCAGCTGAGCACCGCCCGCTCGACGTCGAGCGTGGTCGTGGTGCGCTCGTCGATCGAGGTTCCCGCGCCGAGGACCGCGTGGATCGAGGCGCGGATCGCGTCGGTCAGCGGCTCCGAGGTGGCGACGACCACGTGGCCGCGCTCGCGGCGCACCGGGATCCACCCCTCGGCGACCAGCTGGTCGGGCGGGAACTGCTGGGCCAGCTCGGCGTCCAGCGGGGTGTGCAGGAGGTCGATGAACGGCAGGTCCCACTGCTCGGCCAGGACCTGGCGCAGGTCGAGGCGGCGGACCTTGCCCGCGGCGAGCAGGATCCGGCCCAGCCGCTCACCGGTCTCGCGCTGGCGGACGAGCGCCCACTCCAGCGTCGGGCGGTCGATCAGCCCCCGCTGGACCAGCCGCTCGCCGAGGGGCAGCGCGGGCGCCGGGGCCGGGGGAGGCGTGAGCGCGAGGGCCGCGCTCCCCTGCGTCAGGGAACGCAGGAGCCCGCCGCGTCTGCGAATCGGGAACTGCATCAGACATCATTCGACCGCCGGCTCCATACCTGGAACCAGCCCATCGGACGATGGACGCTCCTATGAGAGCGGGGCGTTCTCCAGCGACCGCCACAGGTGACGGGCGGCGATGGACCGATACGGCTGCCACGGCGTCGCGATCGCCTCCAGCTCCGGCGCTCCCGGGAGCTCGTCCAGCTCGTAGGCCCGCTCCACCGCCCGGCGGATCCCGAGGTCGCCGACGGGCAGCACGTCGGGCCGTCCCAGCTGGAACATGAGGAAGACGTGGGCGGTCCACAGCCCGATGCCCTTGACCGACCGCAGCTCGGCCACGACCTCGTCGTCGCTGAGTGCCGCCAGGCCGTCGAGATCCAGCTTGCCGGACTGGATGTGCTCGGCCAGCGAGCGCAGGAACGTCGTCTTGGCCCGCGACAGGCCGGCGCTGGTGCGCAGCACGTCGGGATCGATCGCGAGGAGCTCGGCCGGGGTCGGCTCGCGGCCCTCGAACTGGTCCAGCAGCCGCTGGTGGATCGCGGTGGCGGCCTTCGTCGACAGCTGTTGGCCGACGATGGCGCGGACCAGCGCGGCGTAGTTGCCGGTCTGGGAGCGCGGCGCCGGCAGCGGGCCGTTGGAGTCGATCAGCGCGCCGAGGACCTCGTCGGCACGCCGCAGATGGGCCTCGGCGTCCGCCTCGGACCCGGCCTGCCTGGCGCTCAAGGGAGCGTCGGCTCGCCCACCAGCGCCTCGCCGTCCAGCGCGTTGAGCGCCCGCTCGACGGAGGCAGCGATGCAGGTGAACGAGGGGGTGTCGCGCGCCGTGTACTTCGAGGCCTCGGTGGAGCGCAGGCGCTGCACGAGGTCGAGGAACGCCCCGACGTCGTCGGTGTCGAACGCGACGACGAACTCCTGGTCGTCCAGGCCGAAGCAGTACGCCGTGTGGTTGTCGACGTTGGGGTACTCACGGCCGACCTTGATGTGCTCCTGCATCGCCTCCCAACGGGCCTCGCGGCTCATCCCGTACCACTCGCGCGTCTTCACGAACGGGTAGACGAACAGGTACTTTCCGTTGAACGGGCGCGCGACGAAGCGCTGGTCGTCGGAGTACTCCGAGCTCTTGCGCATGCCGAGGAAGGAGTACGGGGTCGTGGCCCACTTCATGACGCCGGACTGGGCCAGCACCACGTGGAACTCGTGGATGCGGTCGAGGTTCTCCGCCTCGGAGACGAGCATCATGTCGGTGTCGCCCCGCGTGCCCATCAGGCTGAACGCCTGCAGCAGATGGTCGGTGCCGAAGTCCTCGCAGGCGGCGAGGAACTCGCGCTTGTGCTCGGAGCGCTCGACGGCGTCAAGACGCCGCCACGCCGGATCCATCTTCAGGAAGGTGTACTTGACGAAATGACGCGCTTCGGCCATAGGACGAGGATAGGAGCCTGGGCGCTCGTCGTCCTCGTGACCTTCCTCGCTGCCGCGTCGAGCGCGCGCGCGGACGCCGTCACCGCCGCGGGTGCCGGCCACGCGATCGTCGCGTTGGTCCCCGACGTGCGGATGGCCCAGCTCGCGTCGATCGACGGCGCCTCGGTTGCGCTGCTCGGCGCGACCCAGGGCCGCTACCGCCAGCTGCAGGCGCTGCTGGACCTCTCGCAGGGCGCGCGCACCTCGCTGGCCGCCTACGACCCGCCCGAGCCGCCGCCGCTCGGGGTGCTGCCCGACGGCACGATCCTCGGCTGGTCCGCGGCGGTGGCCCGTGCGCAGGCGGCTCCCGCGCCGATCGAGCCCGGCCTGCTCGGCTCCTCGGTCCCCGGCGGCGCCGCCTACGTTGCCGTCGCGAGCGCGCCCCGCGACGCCGCGATCGCC
>JAOPZL010000058.1 GCA_025964175.1 Solirubrobacterales bacterium | reverse complement strand
TCCTACGCGACCGGCCGCGACTGGGTCGACCAGACGCTGCCCGACGGGGCCCAGGCCGATGCCGTCCTCTCCACCTTGGGCGCCGATCAGGCCTCGGCCAGCGCCGTGTGGTGGGACCTGACCTTCTGGAACGCCCAGGTCACCGGGACGAAGTTCACGCAGCCCGCCCCGACCGGGTGGAACGACCAGGCCTTCCCGCTCCCGTTCACCATCGATCCGGACACCGGGGCGGTGAGTGGCGTGGGCACGCACGGCTACGTCGTGCAGGGTGTCGCCGATCGACGCTTCGCATTTCGCGGTGCGGTACCGGTCGGCGCGGCGAAGAACAACCTCCAGATCTTCCAGATCCCCCAGCCGGTGAACGCGCTGTGGACGTGGGCCGGCCCCGACGAGACCGGCTTCCTGCCGCCGGGCGGCACGGCGACCGTGCGCGTCTTCGCCGACGGGCTGGCCGGACGCCGGGGCGTGGCCCTCGCGCTGGGAACGCCGTTCAACGCCCAGGGCCGTTCGAAATATCGCGTCAGTGCCGCCGGTGGCGCGACGGTGACCGGAAAGGTGGCCATCGACCAGCAGGCGCTGCCGTCGATCGAGCTCGACATGCCGGCGACCGGCCACATCGACCTGACGCTGACCGCCCTCGGCAAGACGCAGGGCGTGCAGTTCTACGCGGCCGGCATCGGTCCCGTCCTCACGGCGCCCTAGCCGCCTCGCCGTCGCCTACCGCAAGGACGCCCGCACCAGCGCCCAGTACGCGCGCAGCAGCGCGGTCAGCGCGCGGGAGCGGCCCATCGGGCCGAGGAACGGCGAGGACAGCTCCGGCGTGAGCGTGTCGGCGAACCGGCGCGCAGAGACGGTCCGCGCGGCCTGGATCGCGCGGCGCTCGCGCCGCAGCCGCGGCAGGGCAACGACGACGTCGGCGGTCGCGCGCGCCTTGGGTCCGATCCAGCCGCCGGCCAGCGCCGCGGGCCACAGCGCCAGCTCCAGCGCGAGCAGCGCCGGGCTCAGCGCGAGCAGCAGCGGCGCCGGGTACGTGCGCAGCAGCGTCGCCCAGCGGTTGCGCTCCAGCATCCGCCACTTGACCTGCCCCTTGGCGAAGGCGTAGTCGTGGTCGACGACCGCGTCGGGCACCACGCCGATGCGGCCGCCGCGCAGCCGCAGGCGCAGCGAGAGGTCGACGTCCTCGTGGTACATGAAGTACTCCGGCGAGAAGCCGCCCAGCTCGTTCCACGTCGCGCGCGGGATGGCCAGGCAGGCGCCGGAGAGGAAGCCGACGTCGCGGCGCGCGGGCGCGGCGTGCCCGGCCCAGGCGATCCCGGTGAAGTGGACGACCCCGCCGCTGGTGTTGATCGCGTCGCCGTCGAGGACGAGCCCCATCCAGGCCGCCCACTCGCCGCCCCACGGCTGCGCGATCGCCGCCCGGAAGCCGGGCTGGGGGATCGAGTCGGGGTTGAGGAGCAGCAGGAGGTCGCCCGACGCGGCGGCCGCAGCCTGGTTGCAGGCCTCCGCGAAGCCGCGGTTGCCGCGGTTGGCGATGACGCGCGCACCCGCCGCCCGGGCGAGGTCGGTGGACCCGTCGCGCGAGGCGTTGTCGACGACCACGAGCTCGTCGGACGGCTCCAGCTCACGGGCCAGCGCGGGCAGCAGCGCGTCGAGCGCGGCGGCGGATTCGTAGGTCACGACGAGCACGGAGAGGCGCATCCCGGGGGAGCCTATGGCGCGGGTTCGTACAATTCGGCGCGACTGGGTCCCGGTCACCGCCGCACGTCGTGCGGGACGGAACCCCGGTCAGCGCCGCACGTCGTGCGGTAAGCGCAACGAACGGCCCGTCCGAACGTCTATGACCTCTGTGCGCCCCGACTCCCGACACCTCGCTGTGGTCCCCGCCTTCAACGAGGCGGCCACGGTCGGCGACGTCATCCGCCGCATCCACCGCGACGCGCCCGAGTGGGACGTCGTCGTCGTCGACGACGGTTCGACCGACCGCACCGCGGAGGTCGCCGAGGAGGCGGGCGCCCGCGTCCTGCGCCTGCCCTTCAACCTCGGCATCGGGGGCGCGGTCCAGGCCGGCTTCGTCTTCGCCCGCGAGCAGGGCTACGACTACCTCGCCCAGGTCGACGGCGACGGGCAGCACGACCCGGGCGAGCTCGACAAGCTCGTCGCCCACATCCAGACCCACCCGCAGCTGGACATGGTCTGCGGCTCGCGCTTCCGCGCCGACAGCGAGCACGAGTACCTCGCCCCGATCAGCCGCCGCACGGGGATCCACATCTTCGCCTTCCTGCTGTCGCGCTTCGTCCGCCAGCCGATCACCGACCCCACGTCGGGCTTCCGCCTGTACAACCGCGACGCCATCCGCCTCTTCGCCACCGACTACCCGCACGACTACCCGGAGGTGGAGGCGATCCTGATGCTCCACCACCACCGGCTGCGGATGGAGGAGATCCCGGTGCGGATGTACGCCCGCGGCGGGGGCGTCTCCTCGATCTCGTCGGGGAAGTCGGCCTACTACATGGTCAAGGTGCTGCTCGCGCTGTTCGTCGGCCTCTTCCGCCGCCGTCCCGTGCCCGAGCCCGGCGTCGGATCGGCCGTCTCCGCGGAGACCGGGATCTAGATGGGCCAGCTCGACCACCGCATCCAGATCGTCGCGATCGTCGGCGCCGCCGGGCTGCTGCTCTTCGTCCTGGAGATGGTGCGCCGACGGCGGCTGCTGGAGCGCTATGCGCTGATCTGGCTGTTCTGCGCCTCGGTCCTGCTCGGGCTGGCGATCTGGCGCGACGGGCTCGCGCGCCTGGCCGAGACGTTCGGCATCGCCTACGCCCCGAACGCGCTCTTCTTCGTCGCCTTCGCGTTCGTCCTCGTCCTGCTGCTGCACTTCTCGGCGGCGGTCTCGCGGCTCGCCGACCAGTCCAAGGTGCTGGCCCAGCGCCTCGCCCTGCTGGAGGAGCGGCTGCGCGACCAGGAACGCCGCCTCGGCGCCCCCGGCGCGGTGCGGCGCGGCCTCGACGGCGAGCCGCTGACCATCGACGAGGACATCGAGCCGGACGACGACGCGATCGAGCCCGTCGGCGCCCCTCGCGCGACGCGTCGCTGAGCGTGGCTGTCACCGTCGCCCCCGCGGCCGATCGCCGCGCCCACCCGCGGTCTCGTGCGATCCCGCGCCCGCTGCTCGGTCTGCTGATCGCCTGCGCGCTGCTGTCGATCGCCTGGGCGGTCACCACCGCGCCGCTGCAGGGCCCCGACGAGCACAACCACTACGGCTACGTGCAGCATCTCGCCGAGACGGGCTCGGCGCCGTCGTTCGGCGCGACGCTCGGCGCGAGCTGGTCGCGCGAGCAGCAGACCTGGCACGCCTGGCAGAACCTCCTGGGCACGATCGGCATCGTCGACGCGCGCACGGGCTGGAACCCGGCCGAGGAGGCGCGCCTGAAGGCCTACGTCGATCATCTGCCCGAGGGCGCACGCAAGGACGGCTCGGGGCCCAACCCGGTCGGCCAGAACCCGCCGCTCTACTACGCCTACGAGACGATCCCCTACTGGATCACGCGCTCGGCCGAGCCGCCGACGCGGCTGCTGTTCATGCGCTGGGCCAACGTGCCGCTGCTGCTGGCGCTGGTCACGTTCGCGTGGCTGGCCGCCGGGGAGGTGTTCCGTGGCCGTCGCCGCGCGATGCAGACGATCACCGCCGGAGCGGTCGGGCTGCTGCCCCAGCTGACCTTCATCTCCGGCGTCGTCAACCCCGACATCCTGCTGGCCACGCTGTGGGCCGCGCTCACGTGGCTGGCGCTCGTCGCCGTGCGCGTCGGTCCGCGACCCCGGGTGCTGCTGGGGATCGGCGCGGTGGCCGGGGCCTCGGCGCTGACCCACGGGCGCGGACTCGCCGTCGCCGTGCCGCTCGCCGTCATCCTGGTCCTGGTGCTGTGGCGGGCCCGGCCGCTCACGCTGCGCACGGTCGCCTGGGTGGCCGGCGCGGGCGCGCTGGCGGTGCTCGGCGCCGCGGCGGCCATCATCTACTCCGGAGCGCACGGCGGCGGCTCGTCGATCGGCGGCGAGGTCGGTGCGACCGGCAGCGCGGGATCGCTGAAGGGCTTCCTCTCCTACGTGTGGCAGTTCTACCTGCCGCCGCTGCGCACGATGTCCCCGCAGGGCGCGCCGTACGGGTACCGCCAGGTCTTCGTCGAGGGGCTGGGCGGGACGTTCTCCTCGCTGGAGATCCAGTTCCCGCTGTGGGTCTACGACGCGTTGCAGCTCGCCGCCGCGCTCGGCCTCGCGCTGTTCGGCGCGTGCATCGTCCGCCGCTGGGAGGCGATCCGCACGCACGGCGCCCAGGTCATCGTGCTGCTCGGCATCACCCTCGGCATGCTCGTCGTCCTGCACCTCTCGGCCTACAAGAGCCTGCAGGGTCCGCCCTTCGACCCGCTGCTCGTCGGCCGCTACCTGCTGCCGCTGCTCGTGCCGATGGGGCTGGCGATCGCCTTCGTCTGCCGGATGCTCCCGCGGCGCGCCGGCGCGCTGCTCGGCGCCGGGATCCTGACGCTCTACACGATCCTCTCGATGGCCGGGATCGCGATGACGGTGGCGCGGTTCTATGCGTAACCCGCCGCCGATCGTCCGCCGCGCCTGGCTGCCCGCGATCTGCGCGCTGCTCATGCTCGTCGCGTTCGGGGCGTGGGGGATCCCGTGGCTGACCAAGTCGCGGGCGGACACCACCTCCGTGCCGACCCCGCCGCCGTTCTCCGCGGTCACCCCGATCGTCCTGAAGGGCGGCTCGAAGGCCTGCGAGGACAAGGTCGCGTTCGCCACCGCGACGCGGGCGGTGACGCTCCTGACCGCGAAGTTCGACGGCGTGGGCGGGCCGCTGCGCGTCATCGCCTCCTACCCCGGCTACCGGGGCGATGCGACGATCGCCCGCGGCTACGGCGGCGAGCAGGCGCTGCGGGCGCAGATCCCCGCGCCGCCGCGCAACGCGATCGGCACGCTCTGCATCGAGAACACCGGGAAGCACACCGTCCAGCTGCAGGGGACGATCGAGCCGCGGATCCAGAACCGGTCGTCGACCAGCGTCGACGACAAGGTCCTGACGACCAAGCTGTCCCTCATCCTGACCGAGGAGAGCAATCGCTCCCTGGCCGCGCGCCCCGGGGAGATCCTGGGCCGCGTCGCCGCCTTCAAGCCCTTCTGGGTCGGACCGGTCTCCCTCGCCCTCCTGGCGCTGCTCGTCGTGCTCGCCGTCCCGGTCGCGGTGCTCTACGCGGTGTGGCGCGGCCTGTCCAGCCAGGAGTAGACGACCGCTCAAGGCAGCTGCCGCCGGACCGATCATTGCGGGCAGAATCTTTCTCCCACGGAAGGAATGCCCCCGTGCTGAACCGTCTTCTGCGCCTCAGGTCGCTGCGAACGAAGATGATCCTGTCGCTGGTGCCTGTGACCATCGTGGTCATCGGCGGCATGACATGGCTGGCGGTCACCAAGATGACCAGCGCCCAGCAGAAGTCCAACTACGCCCAGATGCGCGCGCAGGCCGCGGAGACCGCCAACGCGTTCGACGCCAAGCTCGGGCAGCATGTCGTGATCACCCGCGCGATGGTCGCAGCGATGGAGGGCTACACGGGCAACTCCCGTGCCGAGGTCAAGTCGATCCTCAAGCGCATCACCGAGCAGTTCTCCGAGGCCGGCGCGGGCGCCTACGTGTCCTTCGCCCCCAACGGGTTCGACGGCCGCGACGCGGAGCTCGGACGCTTCGCCCCCTTCTGGGCCCGCGGCGCCGACGGCAAGATCACCTACACCAACTCCGAGGTGATCGACGGAGAGATCTGGTACGAGGCGCCCAAGAAGGCGGGCCGCCTCGTGGTGCTCGACCCGTACCTGTTCGAGGGCACGCTGCTGTCCAGCTACGTCGCTCCGATCTTCCGCGACGGCCGCTTCGTCGGCATCGCCGGCAACGACGCCATCCAGACCAGCCTGGCCCGGCAGGCCGCGGGCGTCAAGGTGCTCGACAGCGGCTACGCGATGCTCGTCGGCAACTCGGGGATCTTCATCTCCTCGCCCGACAAGAAGCTCGCGGGCAAGTCGACCCTGGCCCAGCTCGGGGAGCGCAAGGACAACCCGCACCTCGTCGAGATGGCCGCGGCCATCAAGGCCGGCAAGGCTGGCCAGATCGAGACGACCGACCCGTTCACCGGCAAGGACGTCGTCATGTCCTACGCGCCGGTCAAGGCCGGCAACTGGAGCCTGGTCACCGTCGCTCCCCGCAGCGAGGTCCTCGCCTCCGCGCACTCGCTGCGCTGGCAGCTGCTGGCCGCCGGCCTGATCGGCATCCTGCTGATCGCCGCCGTCGTGGTGCTCCTCGCGGGGCGCCTGACCAAGCCGCTGAAGGCGTTCGTCTCGCGGCTGCGCGCCCTCAACGACCAGTCGGTCGCCGGCCTGCGCGACGGCGTCAGCGCGCTCGCCCGCGGCGACCTGACGGTCGAGGCCCGCAGCGACGTCGCGCTCCTGGAGGTCCGTGGCGAGGA
>JAOPZL010000011.1 GCA_025964175.1 Solirubrobacterales bacterium | reverse complement strand
CGGGTCGACGCCGCGGCGCTCGCCGGCGTCGCCGGCCCGGGGCATCGTCTGGAGGTGCGGCTGGCCGACGGCCGGGTGGTCGTCGGCGGGGATGCGGTCGACGGCCAGGGCTTCCGCGTCGCCGCGGATGGGCCGGCGGGCTTTCGCGACGTCGTCGTGGTCGCGCCGCGCGCGGAGCGCACCGAGCGGCTGGGCACGGTATGGCTGGCGGTGGCGCTGCTGTCGTTGGTCGCCGTGCTCGCCGCCGTCGTGCTGGCCCTCGTCCAGGCTCGGCGCCTGGCCCGCCCGCTGGAGCGGCTGGCCCACCGCGCGGCCGGGGTCGGCCATCCGGGGTACGCGGCGGCGGCCTCGGACAGCGGCGTGAGCGAGATCGACGCGGTCGATGGTGCGCTGGCCGCGGCGGATGCGCGGATCTCGGACCTCCTGCGGGCCGAGCGGGAGTTCTCGGCCAACGCGTCACATCAGCTGCGCGGCCCGCTGACGGGCTTGCAGCTGCGCCTGGAGGAGCTGGCCGGCCTCGCGGGCGGGGACGGGGAGATCGACGCGGAGGTCGCGGCCGCGCAGGCGCAGGCCGATCGCCTGATGGAGACGATCGAGCATCTCGAGCAGCTGGCCCGTCGCCACGAGACGGCCACCGAGGTCGCCGATCTGGCGGACGTCGCCGGCCGCCACGCCGCGACGACCTGGACCCCGCGCTTCGCGGCCGCCGGACGTGAGCTCGTCGTGGCTGCGGCCCGGCCCGCGCCGGTCGAGCTGGCCGCCGAGGCGATCCGACAGGTCGTCGACGTCCTGCTCCAGAACGCGCTCACCCACGGGGCGGGGGAGACCACGCTGCGGGTGGTCGCCGGCGCGGCCTGGTCGCGGCTGCTCGTCGAGGACGACGGTGCCGGAGTACCCAGCGGGGATCGCGAGCTCGTGTTCCGCCGCCACCACTCGCCGGCCGGCGGGACGGGCGTGGGGCTGGGGCTGGCGCGCGACCTGGTCCGCCGGGGCGGCGGCGAGCTGTCGCTCAACGGCGGGGCGCGCTTCGAGGCGGTGCTGCCCGCGGCCTGATCCTCTTTGCCGTTTCTTTGCCGGGCGGTCGCCAGCATCGCCGGCGTGCCTCATCTCTCCGAGCTCCACGGCGCCGCGACGCATCTCGCGGTCGTCGCCATCCCGCTCTACGCCGTCGTGCTGGTGCTGCGCCGCATCGGCATCGCGCCGTGGCTGGCATCGGCCGAGCCGTGGGTGGGGGCCGGCGCGGTCGTCGGCATCGCGCTGGCCGGCCTCACCGGGCTCCTCGTGCGCGGCGAGGCGCAGACCACGCTGCGGGGCGGGGACCTGCGGATCGGCACGATCCACTTCTGGCTGGGCATCGTGCTCGCGCTGCTCGTCGTCGCCGTCGTGGCCTGGCGCTCGGTGCGCTCACGGCCACCGTCGATCGGCCTCTTCGGCGGTGCGATCCTCGCGCTGGTGCTCGTCTTCGCCCAGGGCTACCTGGGCGGGCGCATGACCTACCAGCACGCCGTCGGCGTCTTCGACGGTGGCCAGCTGTCGCAGTCGGCCGCGGGCGCGGCGCAGCTCGACGTCGCCATGTCGGAGGGCGAGAGCCCGGCGATCGCCGGCCGGGTCGCCTTCTCCAGTGCGGGGCTGGGCTGCGCGCGCTGCCACGGCGACCTCGCGCAGGGCGCGCGGGGTCCGCGGCTGGCCGGCGGCGTCGATCTGGAGGGGTTCCGCGGTGTCCACGGCCACGGGCTGTTCCCGCGACGGATCGTCAGCGACACGGACTTCCGCGCCATCGACGCGTTCCTGCGCACGCTGCGGAGGTGAACGCGCCCAGAACCGCCATGCCCGGGGTCGCTCAGTTGGCCGACTTCGGCACCGGCACGCCTTGCGTGACCTGATGCGGCTTCGCGCTGGACGGGGCGACGTCGAAGTCGAAGATCCTCCTGGGGATGTAGACGGTTGCGCACGAGTTCGGGATGTCGACCACGCCGGAGAACCGTCCCTCGATCGGCGCAGAGCCCAGGATCATGTACGCCTGGATGTCGCTGTAGCCGAACTTCATGAGGTAGTCGATCGCGTGGTGGCACGCGCGTGCGTAGGACAACTGCGCGTCGAGGTAGTGCTGCGTGCCCGCGAAGTCCACCGAGACACCGGAGAAGGCGATCCACTCGGAGTACTGCGGATCCCTGATGCCCGGCATGAAGATCGCGTTCTCCGAGATGCCGAACGTCTCCATGCCGCCCTTGATGAGGTCGACGTGCAGGTCCATGAACCCGCCCATCTCGATCGCGCCGCAGAACGTGATCTCGCCGTCGCCTTGGGAGAAGTGCAAGTCACCGAAGGACAGCTTCGCCCCCTCGACGAAGACCGGGTAGAAGACCCGGGTCCCCGCGGTGAAGTTCTTGATGTCCTGGTTGCCGCCGTTCTCACGCGGTGGCGCTGTCCGCGCGGCCTCGCCGGCGACGCGGTCGAACTCGGCGCCGGTGAGCGTCCCCAGGATGGCGCTGTCGGGAAGCGGCGGCAAAGCCAGCGGTGGGACGCGCTCTGGGTCGGTCGCGATCAGGTCGGTCTCGCGCTTCGTCCACTTCGCGAGCAGTTCTGCCGACGGCGCGGTGCCCATCAGCCCGGGATGGTGGATGCCCACGTAGGAGCATTCCGGGATGTGGCGCGAGGTGGCAACGTCGCCGCGGAAGTCCCAGATCACCTTGTAGGCGTCGGGGAAGCGCTCCGTCAGAAAGCCGCCGCCGTTCTGCGTGGCGAACACGCCCGTGTAGCCCCAACCCATCCCGGAGAACGGCCCTTCATCTTCTTGATCGCAGGCGTCGATCTCGAGGATGTCGACGACCAGCAGGTCGCCCGGCATGGCGCCCTCGACGTGGAAGGGCCCGCTCAGCACGTGCACGCCCGGCAGCGGCGCGTTGCGCACGTCATCGGCCGAGTCATCGTTGTGAATGGCGCCGTCGAACCACTCTCGGCAGTCCGCGCGAAAGACATCGCCCGGCTTGACGCTGACGACGGCTGGGATGTCGGGGTGCCAGCGATTGTGCCCGACGTGCTCCTGCTCGGTGAACTTCTTGGTGTTGTCCAGTGGGAAGAGGTTCTTCGGCATGCCAACCCATCTCCTCGGTCTGTCTTAGCGACGGATGTATGGCCTTGTTGGACGGCGACTCGGGCGCGGTGAAGATCAGGTGGAAGCGGGTGACGACCTGCAGGATGCCGACGAACAGGTTCATCGTCCGAACAAGGCGTAGTGGGCTGCCAGCATCGCGTCAAGGTTCCGAAAGCAGCGCTGTCGGTCGCTGTGCGCTGCGATTCGCGTCGACAGCAATGCTCCACCCGGTCAGCGGGTCTGTCGTCGCCTGCACCCTCGCGAACGGGCGCGGGGCGGCAGGCTGGAGGCGTATGCTCGATGGCAGCGATTTGCCGCTGCGACTGTCGAAGGGAGAGTCAGGTCATGGCAACCGTCCTCCTCGTCCTCTATGACGACCCCGTCGAGGGGTATCCGCCGTCTTACGCACGTGACGGCGTCCCGCGGATCGAGCGCTACCCCGACGGCCAGACGACGCCGACGCCGGAGCGCATCGACTTCACCCCGGGCGAACTGCTGGGCAGCGTGTCAGGCGAGCTGGGGTTACGCGCGTTCGTGGAGTCGCGCGGGCACCGGCTGCTGGTGACGTCCGACAAGGACCGGCCTGACTCGGTCTTCGAGCGCGAGCTCCCGAACGCCGACATCGTCATCTCCCAGCCGTTCTGGCCGGCGTACCTCACCGCGGAGCTGATCGCCGCCGCGCCACGGCTGAAGCTCGCGGTGACGGCGGGCATCGGCTCCGATCACGTGGATCTCGAGGCGGCGATCGCCCACGGGATCACGGTGGCGGAGGTGACCTACTGCAACAGCATCAGCGTTTCCGAGCACGTCGTGATGATGATCCTCGCCCTGGTGCGCAACTACCTTCCGTCCTACCAGTGGGTGGTGGACGGGGGCTGGAACATCGCCGATTGCGTGTCGCGCTCCTACGACGTCGAGGGCATGCAGGTGGGGACGGTCGGCGCGGGCCGGATCGGCTCGGCGGTGCTGCGGCGGCTGAAGCCGTTCGACGTCGGTCTGCACTACACCGATCGCCACCGGCTCCCGGCTGACGTGGAGCGTGAGCTCGGCGTGACGTTCCACCCCGACGTCGCGTCGCTCGTGCGCGTCTGCGACGTGGTGACGATCAACGCGCCGTTGCATCCCGAGACGGAGAACCTGTTCGACGCCGAGCTCATCGGCCAGATGAAGCGCGGCGCGTACCTGGTCAACACCGCGCGCGGGAAGATCTGTGATCGCGATGCCGTCGTGCGGGCCTGTGAGAGCGGGCAGCTCGCGGCCTATGCCGGCGACGTGTGGTTCCCCCAGCCGGCGCCGGTCGACCACCCATGGCGGACGATGCCCCATCACGGCATGACCCCGCATATCTCGGGCTCGAGCCTGGCCGCGCAGGCGCGGTACGCAGCCGGCGTGCGAGAGATCCTGGAGTCCTGGTTCGACGGTCGCCCGCTGAGAGACGAGTACCTGATCGTCTCCGGCGGCGCCTTGGCCGGCGCGGGCGCGCACTCCTACAGCACGCGCGGGCCGGCGGGCGGCAATCGACCCGTGAGCGGCTAGGAGGGGCAGGAAAGCCTGGTTCGGAGGCGGACACGATCGCGCAGACCGTCATCCCGGTCGACTTGGCGAAGGATGTGGAAGAGCAGATCGGCGCCACCGACAGCTCTTTCCCACCACGCTTGAGGTGCCGCGGTGGGCGCTTCCGCCGAGGCGGGGTTTCGTGGAAGCGGCGGCCGGCGCCGTGACGCGAGGTGTCGCACCGACCGGGCAGCCGAACTCGGCGACGGAGACCGCGTCGACGGGCGTGGCGGGGCTCGATGCCGCTCTCGGCGGCCTCTTCTGGGGAGACAACGTCGTCTGGGAGGTTGAGGAGGGCGGATCGCTGGACCCGTTCGTCACCGCGTTGTTGGGCGCCCGCGAGCAGTTCAGCCGCGTCGTGTTCGTCAAGTTCGAGGGTGAACCCGAGCAGCTGCGAGCGTCCTATCCCGACGTTGAGGTTCTCGACGCGCGCCCCGAATCATCGATCGAGAATCCCGGTGCCCTGCTGAGCGCCGTCCGCGAGCGCATCCAGCGGGCGCCGCGGGCGCTGTTGGTATTCGACTCGTTGGATGCGCTGAGCGATCGCTGGGGACACGGCATGGCGCAGCGCTTCTTCACGCGGGCGTGCCCCCTGTTGCTCGGCCTCTGGGCGGTGGCGTACTGGTCCCTTACCCCTGGCCGTCATTCCGGGCAGCTGCGCCAGGCCGTCGACGCCATGACCCAGTGCGTCGTGGTTCTCGGGACCGATCGCGTGCGAATCGCGAAGGCGGAGGGCCGCCCGCAGGGTGTGCAGGGCGGCGTCTTTCGTGTGAAGCGCAACGGTCAGGGAACAGAGCTCGAGCCCGCGCCCACCGCCGCGCGGCTCGGAGCGGCCCTGCGCGCCGTGCGTATCCAGCGCCATCTCAGCCAGGGCGAGCTCGCCGAGCTGGCGGGCGTCTCCGCGAGCGCGATCTCGCAGGCCGAGCGCGGACGCCGGGGTCTGGCACTGCAGACGCTGCTCGATCTCACGTCGCGACTGGACATGACGATCGACGAGTTGCTCCGCGGCGAGATCGCCCTCGGGTATCGGTTGGCGCGCCGCAGCCCGAGCGACGACGCCGCAGCACGGCTGTTCCCGTTGCTCACCGACCCCCGGGTCGGGCTTCGAGCTCACCTCTCGTGTCTGTCACCCGGCCAGAGCGTCCGAGCGCCGGAGGTCCACGAGGGTGTCGAGCTGGTGGCGGTCGCCGCCGGCCTGGTCCAGGTCATCCTCCCGACCGGCCGTCCGGTCTTGCGCCAAGGCGAGGTGCTG
>JAOPZL010000417.1 GCA_025964175.1 Solirubrobacterales bacterium | reverse complement strand
CGCCGACGCAGCCGCGTGGGACCGTGCGGCCGCCTTCGCCGCGGCCCGGCGGTGGGCACGGGCGCTCGCGCGCCTGACCGACTCCGGCGGCGCGTCGGCGCTGGCCACGAACGGCGTCTGCGGGAAGTCGACCGCGGCGAGACGGGCGATCGGCTCGGATCCGCCGGCCGAGCCATCGTCCGAGCTCGCGCAGCCGCCGGCCGCCAGCGCGGCCGCGGCCATGACCACGACGACGAGCGGAGCTCCGGGACGCATCGACCCGAAGCTACCGCGGCCGGCTCAGGAGCGAGCCGGCTCCAGCCGCAGCAGCACGCCCTTGACCGTGATGCCGGTGACCGCGGCGGCGACGCGCTCGGCCTCGTCGGCGGGGACGGAGAGGAGCGAGAAGCGCTGCAGCAGGCGCACGTCGCGGACCGACTTGCCCGGGAGCTTGGCGTTCTCGACCACCGCGTGCACGACGTCGGCGACCTCGAGGCCGTCGGCGGCGCCGCCGAGGGCGAACAGCGTGACGAACTTCTCGTCGCCGTTGCGCGAGCGCGAGCTCCTGGGTGCGGCCGCCGGGGCCTGCGCCTGGGGCTTGCCGTCGGCCTCGGCCGCGACCTCGACCTGCGGTGCGGCGGGCTCGGCCTTGGGCTCGGCCGGCTTCGTGTGGCGCTTGGGCCGCTCGGTGACCTTGGTCGGGTCGGTGTGCGCGCCCTCGGACCACGGCGCGATGGTCGTGCCGATGTGCTTCTCGATCGCCTCGAGCTCACGCGCCTGGCGCGGCTCGACGAAGGTGATGGCGCGACCCTTCTTGCCCATGCGGCCGGTGCGGCCGATGCGGTGCGCGTAGACGTCGGGCGAGACCGGCACGTCGTAGTTGATGACGTGGGTCACCGTGGAGATGTCCAGGCCGCGGGAGGCGACGTCGGTCGCGACGAGGATCGGCAGGCGGCCGGCCTTGAAGGCCAGCATGACGCCGTCGCGTCCGCCCTGGGTCATGTCCCCGTGCAGCGCCTTGGCGTTGAGGCCGCGGTCGTTGAGGATCTTGTTCAGCTGGTCGCAGCGCACCTTCGTGCGCACGAAGACGATCGCCTGCTCCGGGCGCTCGGCCTTGAGCACCTCGACGAGCTTGTTCGGCTTGTCGGCCTGCTTGACGTCGAGCTGGAACTGCTCGACGGTGTCGATCGTCAGCGTCTGCGCCTCGACCTTGACGATCTGCGGGTCGTACAGGTAGCGATCGGCGAGCTTGGCGATCGGCGGCGGCATCGTCGCGCTGAAGAGCGCGGTCTGCCGGCTGTTGGGGGTGAGGCGAAGGATCTTCTCGACGTCCTCGAGGAAGCCGAGGTCGAGCATCTCGTCGGCCTCGTCCAGGACGACGTAGCGGGCGTCGTGCAGCACCAGCGAGTTGCGCGAGATCAGGTCGAGGACGCGGCCGACGGTGCCGACGACGACGTGGGCGCCGCGCAGCTGGGCCTGCTGGGTGCGGATCGGCGCGCCGCCGAAGACGGCGACGACCTCGATGCCCTTGGCCGCGCCGTACGAGCGCAGCGCCTGGGTCACCTGGATGCAGAGCTCACGAGTCGGCGTCAGGACGAGCGCCTGCACCTCGTTGAGGGATGGATCGACGGCTTCGACCATGGGAAGGCCGAACGCGGCGGTCTTGCCGGTGCCGGTCTGGGCCTGGCCGATGACGTCGCGACCGCCGAGCAGCAGCGGGATGGTCTCCTCCTGGATCGGCGAGGGCTTCTCATAGCCGACGTCCTGGAGCGCCTTCAGAGTCGTCTCGGAGAGCCCGAGATCGGCGAACGTAGTCACAGGCCCTAAGGCTAGTGGGTATCGGGCCCTCCGCTACTTTGCTCCCCATGCGGGGAAAGCTGTGTCTCCTGGTCGCCGTCATCGCCGTGCTCGCCGTGGTTCCCGCGAGCGCCAGCGCCAAGCCGAAGCTCGGGATCTCCGACCAGAACGTGTCGATGTTCAG
Source organism: Solirubrobacterales bacterium (assembly GCA_025964175.1). Lineage (GTDB taxonomy): Bacteria > Actinomycetota > Thermoleophilia > Solirubrobacterales > Solirubrobacteraceae > Capillimicrobium. The sequence goes on along the minus strand of JAOPZL010000417.1, from coordinate 27,712 downwards.
CGATCCGCTGTTCCATCCGCTGGGGATCTCCTACGTGCGCTACGTCACGCCGTGGGACGTCGCGCTGAAGCCCGAGTCGCTCTCGGCCCTGGCCCTGAACGCCTGGCTGACCGCCGCGGCCGCGCAGGGCGACCACCCGATGGTCGCCTTCGAGCACTCAGCGGGCGATGGCTGCCCGCGCTCGCCGTGCACGCTGCCCGACCCTGCGTCCTACCGCGCCGCGATGGTCGCCTTCCGGGCCAAGTACCCGCAGGTCAAGACCCTCTCGGCCTGGAACGAGGCCAACAACTCCACCCAGCCGACGTACCGCAAGCCGATCGACGCCGCGCAGTACTACATCGTCCTGTCGTCGGTGTGCCCTCGCTGCACGATCGTCGCGGCCGACGTCCTGGACAACCGGATCATGGCCAAGTGGCTGAAGACGTTCAGCGAGGCGGCGCCCGAGGCGCGGCTGTGGGGCCTGCACAACTGGAGCGACACGAACCGCTTCAAGACCGACGGCACGCAGGCGATGCTCGACGCGGTCAAGGGCGACGTGTGGCTGACCGAGACGGGCGGGATCGTCGCCTTCCAGACGATCGACGGCCGCCAGACCTTCCACCCCAGCGACGCTCGCGCGGCCAAGGCCGTCACGTTTCTCTTCGACAAGATCGTGCCGATCTCGCGGCGGATCAAGCGCGTCTACGTCTACAACTGGCTCAGCGCGCCGACCAACCGCTGGGACTCGGGCCTGATCGACCACGGCGGCCACGCGCGCAGGATGTACGACGTCGTCAAGCGCTACGCGGCCCGCTGACGGGCTACCGCGAAGGGTCCAGCAGGAGCTTCCCGGTCGAGCGCCGCCCGGCCAGGTCCAGCTGGGCCTGCGCCGCCTCGCTCAGCCCGTAGGTCGCGCCGACCACGACGCGCAGCTCGCCACGCTGCACGCGCCCGAACAGGTCGGCCAGCGCCTCGTCGACCAGCGCGGGGCGGTCGAGCAGGTGGAAGAGCCAGAAGCCGCTGACGGTGCGGCTCGTCTTCAGCAGCTTCCCGGTGCGCGGCGCGTTCTGCTCGCGCGACGCGATGCCGCAGACGACGATCCGCCCGAACGGCGCCAGCGCCGCGAACGACGCGTCGAAGACGGCGCCGCCGGCCATGTCGATGACGACGTCGACCGGCTCGCCGAGGTTCGCCTCGACGATCCGCTCGGTCAGGCCCTCGGGCGCGCCGTCGATCGCCGCGTCGGCGCCCAGCTCCAGCGCCAGCTCGCGCTTGGCGTCGCTCGTCGCGGTCGCGATCACGCGACCCGCGCCCAGCGGGCGGGCCAGCTGCGTGGCCAGCGAGCCGACGCCGCCGGCCGCCGAGCCGATGACGACGCTCTCGCCCGGCGCGAGCTTCGCGGCCGTGCGGAACACGTGCCAGGCGGTCAGGCCCTGCAGCGCCAGCGCCAGCGCGGTGCCGTCGTCGACGCCGTCGGGGATCGGGAAGCAGCGCGCGGCGGGCGCGACCGCGTACTCGGCGTACCCGCCGTGGGTGACGATGGCCACGACCCGCTCGCCGGTGTCCTCGCGCACCCCCGCGACCTCGGCCCCGGGGACCATCGGCAGCGTCTGCGCGGCGACGTAGTCGTCGGTGCGCTGGTGGGTGTCGGCGAAGTTCAGCCCGGCGCGGGTCACGCGGACGAGCACCTCGTCGCGACTGGGCACGGGCACGGGGAGGTCGACGAGCTCGAGTACCTCGGGGCCCCCGAACTCGCGCATCTGGACGGCGCGCATCGGCGCGACGTTACCCGTTCAAGGTCGTCCCCCGACCGGCCGATAGACCGGGGGATGCGCTCGTTCCCCGCTGTCGCGCTCGCGGTCTTTGCCGTGCTCGCGCCCTCCACCGCTCTCGCCGCAACGCACGCCAAGAGCACCAAGACCCCCTCCAAGCAGTCGGTCGTGCAGCCGCTGCGCAAGGTGCCGCTCGGCATCTCCGAGCAGAACGCGACGATGTTCACCGACCCGCTCTTCGCCCCGCTCGGCGTGAAGTACGCCCGCTACGTGACGCCGTGGAACGTCGCGCTCACGCCGGGCTCCTACGCCGCGCAGCAGCTGGACAAGTGGATCACCGGGGCTCGCACCGCCGGCGTCTCCGCGCTGGTCTCCTTCGAGCACCTGGGCACCGAGAACTGCCCGCACGACCCATGCGTGCTGCCGAGCAAGGCCGACTACCGCGCCGCGATGGTCGCGTTCCACGCGCTCTACCCCGACGTGACCGCGCTCTCGCCGTGGAACGAGGCCAACCACCCCTCGCAGCCGACGGTGAAGAAGCCGAAGGTCGCCGCGCAGTACTACAAGATCGTCAAGAGCGTGTGCCCGACCTGCCAGGTCGTCGCCGCCGACGTGCTCGACATGACGAACATGGAGAAGTGGCTGACCGCCTTCGTCAAGGCGGCGCCCGAGGCGCGCCTGTGGGGCATGCACAACTACGGCGACGCCAACCGCTTCCGCACGTCGGGCCTGGCCACCTACCTGAAGGTGACCAAGGGCTCGGTCTGGCTGACCGAGACCGGCGCGATCACCTCGTTCACGACCACCTCCGGCGTGGTGTCCTTCGCCAAGAGCGACACCCGCGCCGCCAAGGCCATGAACTACCTGCTCGGCACGCTCATCCCCAGCTCCAGCCGCATCAAGCGCGTCTACATCTACAACTGGGGCAGCGACCCCGCCAACCGCTGGGACTCGGGCCTGCTCGACAACGGCGGCCGGCCGCGGCAGATCTACAGCATCCTCAAGACCTACAACACCCCGCTGCCCGGGACGACGACCACGCCGACCCCCTCGACGGGCACCACGCCGGTCGTCTCGGGCGGCGTCACGGTCACCACGCCGGTCGTCTCCGGCACGGTCACGACGAAGAAGCGCGGCTGACACACGGCGCGGACAGGGGTCCGGGCGATACGCTGCCCGGCCTCATGACCGTGACTGTGGTTGGTTCGATCGCCTATGACCGTGTCAAGACCCCGTTCGGGGAGCGTGAGCGGATGCTCGGAGGCGCGGCGACGCACTTCGCGCTCGCCGCCTCGTTCTTCGACTCGGTGCGGGCCGTCGGTCCGGTCGGGGACGACTTCGACGACTTCGAGACGCTCTCGCTGCGCGGGACCTCGATCGATGACGTCGAGCGCGTCCCCGGCGGGAAGACGTTCTTCTGGCACGGCGAGTACGGCTGGGACCTGAACACCCGCGAGACGCTCGACACGCAGCTCGGCGTGTTCGAGACGTTCGAGCCGAAGCTGTCGGACGCGTCCAAGGCGGCCGAGGTGCTGTTCCTCGCCAACATCCAGCCCGACGTGCAGCGCGCGGTGCGCGAGCAGTCGGCGGCCGGGTTCGTCGCGATGGACTCGATGAACCTGTGGATCGACATCGCCCGCGACTCGCTCGTGCAGACGATCGCCGGCGTGGACTGCGTGATCCTCAACGACGCCGAACTGCGCCAGCTGACCAACAAGCCGAACCTGATCCTCGCCGCGCGCGAGGTGCTGACCATGGGACCGAGCGTCGTCGTGGCCAAGCAGGGCGAGTACGGCGCCGCGCTGATCACCGACGACGAGTTCTTCTCGCTGCCGGCGTACCCGCTGGAGAGCGTGGTCGATCCGACCGGCGCCGGCGACACGTTCGCCGGCGGCTTCGTCGGCTACCTGGCCAAGAACCCCGGCCAGTACCGCATGGCGATGGCCTACGGCACCGCCCTGGCGTCCTTCAACGTCGAGGAGTTCGGCACCGAGCGCGTCGCCCGCCTGACGCTGGAAGAGGTCGAGGCGCGCGTCTCGACACTCGGCGCGATCACGCGCCTCTAGACACCGTCAAAAGGGGTAGGTTTGGTCCAGACTCCGCATGAGCTGGACCTTCCTCTACCTCATGGTGTTCCTGAAGCTGCCGATCATCGCGCTGCTCTACCTCGTCTGGTGGGCGGTCCACCAGTCACCGGAGCAGCCCGATCAGGACGGCGGGGACGACGACGGCGGATCGAAGAAGCCGCGCCATCCCCGCCCGCCGCTGCGGCCCCTGCCGCGCCGCGGTCCGCACCACGGTGCCGTACCGCCCGCCGCCCCGTCGCGGGTGCGCGCCGTGGCCCTCCGCGGCCAGCGCGCGACGCGCTGAGCAAGCCGCCGGCGGCCGAGCCGTCTACGCTTGCGGCCTCATGAGCAGCGTCCTCTCCGACGGAACGATCCGCCGCCTCGTCGGCGAAGGTCGCATCCGCATCGAGCCGTGGGATCCCAGCCTGGTTCAGCCGGCATCGGTCGATCTGCGCCTCGGCACCTCCTTCCGGGTCTTCCACAACCACCGCATCGCCGCGATCGACCTGCGCGATCCGCCGACGAACCTGACCGAGCACGTCGCGGTCGAGCTTGGCTCCTCGTTCGTCATCCACCCCGGTGAGTTCGTGCTCGGCGTGACGCAGGAGAGCGTCGGGATCCCCGACGACGTCGTGGCCCGCATCGAGGGCAAGTCCTCGCTCGGGCGCCTCGGGCTGATCGTCCACGCGACCGCCGGGTTCGTCGACCCCGGCTTCGAGGGAACGCTCACGCTGGAGATCACGAACCTCACGCGCGTGCCGATCAAGCTCTACCCGGGGGACCTCATCGCGCAGCTCTCGTTCATGTCGCTGGACCGCGCCGCCGAGGTGCCCTACGGGTCCCCGCAGCTGGGCTCGCACTACCAACGGCAGGTAGAGGCGACCGAGAGCCGATACGGTTTGCCGTCATGAGCCTCCTGGCCACCATCCTCGCGTCGGCGGAAGGTGCCGGCGCCACGTCCCAGACCTCGTTCTACGTCCTCGGTGGGGCGCTGGCGGGATGGGCGGTCCTCGTGTCGCTGATCGGCATCGCCAAGCCGGACTTCCCGGGCGCCGCCATGCTCCAGCGCGTCGTCATGGTCATCGGCGTCGTCCTGGTCGCCGGAGCGATGTCGACCGCGGTCCTCACCGCGTAACCCGCCCGACGCCCTGCCCGACGAGTACGCCATCTCCTACAAGCTGCTGCGGCGCGGCGCTCCCGTGGTGACCAACGACGGGGAGCCGGCCGGCACGGTCGATGCCGTCCTGGAGAACGAGCGCGAGCAGATCTTCGACGGCCTGGACCTGCGCACCCCGCACGGTCCCCGCTTCGTCGACGCGCCGGAGGTGGCGCGGATCACCAACCTGCGCGTGGAGCTCTCGATCGACGCCGCCGATCTGGCGGCGCTCCCCGAGCGCGACCCCAAGGGCGCGCCCGAGTTCCGGGCCGCCGCGTCCGGCCGCCGCTTCGGGCGCCTGTGGCGCCGCCGCTGAAATTCGAATCGCTGCTCTAGGCTGTCGCCAGGGAGCGAGGAGCAACGAGAGAGACGACAGGAGCACCCGTGAGCACTGAGACAACCTCCGGCCAGGTATCCGGCAACGGCGCCTCCGGAAACCAGAGCCTCACCGTCACCGACAACCGGACCGGGAAGACCTTCGAGCTCCCGATCACGGACGGCACGGTCAAGGCGATGGACTTCCGTCAGATGAAGGCCGCCGACGACGACTTCGGCCTGATGACCTACGACCCGGCCTTCACCAACACCGCCTCGTGTCGGTCGGCCGTCACCTTCATCGACGGCGACGCCGGGATCCTCGAGTACCGCGGGTACCCGATCGAGCAGCTCGCCGAGAAGTCCACCTACGTGGAGGTCGCCTACCTCCTCATCCACGGCGAGCTCCCGACGCAGCCCCAGCTCGACAAGTGGGTCCACGACATCACCGTGCACACCTTCGTGCACGAGAACGTCAAGAGCTTCATGCAGGGCTTCCGCCACGACGCCCACCCGATGGGGATGCTGTGCGGCTCGGTCGGCGCGCTGTCGACGTTCTACCCGGACGCCAACGACATCAAGGACCCGATCAACCGGAACATCCAGACGATCCGGCTGCTCGCCAAGATGCCGACGCTGGCCGCGTTCGCCTACCGCCACGGCATGGGCCAGCCGTACGTGTACCCGGACAACGACCTGGACTACCCGGGCAACTTCCTGAACATGATGTACAAGATGACCGAGCTGAAGTACCAGCCCGATCCTCGCCTCGCCCGGGCCCTGGACATCCTCTTCATCCTCCACGCCGACCACGAGCAGAACTGCTCGACGAGCGCGGTGCGGTCGGTCGGCTCGTCGCAGGTCGACCCGTACTCGGCGGTCACCGCTGGTATCGCGGCGCTCTACGGCCCGCTCCACGGCGGTGCCAACGAGGCCGTGCTGCGGATGCTCCAGCGCATCGGCTCCAAGGACAAGGTCCGCGAGTTCATCGACGGCGTCAAGGCCGGCAACGAGAAGCTGATGGGCTTCGGCCACCGGGTCTACAAGAACTTCGACCCGCGCGCGACGATCATCAAGAAGGCCGTCGACGACGTCTTCGAGGTCACCGGCGTCAACCCGCTGCTGGAGATCGCGCTGGAGCTGGAGAAGATCGCGCTCGAGGACGAGTATTTCGTCTCGCGCAAGCTCTACCCGAACGTCGACTTCTACTCGGGCCTCATCTACGAGGCGCTCGGGCTGCCGACCTCGATGTTCCCGGTCATGTTCGCCATCCCGCGCACCTCGGGCTGGGTCGCGCAGTGGCTGGAGATGGTTCAGGACCCGGAGCAGAAGATCGCGCGTCCGCGCCAGATCTACACCGGCGATCGCACGCGCGACTACGTCGGCATGGGCTCGCGCTAGCGCGCGACCGGAACGGGATCGGTCGCGCCATGGCGGAGCGCTGGAAGCTCACGCTGCGGCGCGGCCCGAAGGTCACCGTCGAGCGCTTCGCGTCCCGCGACGCGGCGCTCGACGCCTTGGCCGCCGCGCTGAACACGACCCGCGTCGACGCGCTGCCGGCCACGCGCGTCTTCCGCCGTGAGATCGAGCCGGCCGGCCGGGTGGCGCTGCGGGCCGAGGTGGCGGGGCCGCAGCGGCTGCTGCCGCGCGTTCACGCGGGCGTCGATGTGCGCGGGGACGGCTCGTTCGAGGCGTTCACGGGCCGGGTGAGCCGGTCGGTCGTGGAGATCGACGGCGACGAGACGCCGGTGCAGGCGCTGCGGCGGGCCTTGGCCTGACGTCGCGCCGGGCCCCGCGTCAGCGCGGCGCGCCGACGGCGGCGAGATCCGCGCCGTACGGCCCCCGGCCCGTGAGGACCGCGGCGCCCACGCGGGCGGCGTATGCGATCGCGTCGTCGATCTCCAGGCCCGCGCCCAGGGCGTAGGTCAGGCCCGCGGCGAAGCCGTCGCCGCACCCGAAGGCGTCCACCGGCGGACCGGGCGGCGAGGCGGCCGTCCACGCGCCCGTGCGGCCGTCGAGGTGCTCCCAGCTGCCGCCGCGCGCCCCCGCCGTGCGCACCGTGAGGCTCGGGGCGCGCTCGAAGCGCGAGGCGAGCTGCTGCTCGTGGGCGTCCGACCACGAGAGCACGAGCGCGTCGACCCGGGTGCCGGCGTCGAGCAGGCCGGGCAGCGCCCGCGGCGTGGCGACGACGATCCTGGCCGCACGGGCCGCGTACATCGCGCCCGCGTCGCCGGCGGTGACGTACACCGCGTCGGTCTGGCCGAGGTGGTTCCAGGGAAGGACGTCGCTGCCCTTCGGGCCGTCGGGCGGACCGAGGACGGTGATCGTCCGCTCGCCGTCGTCGGCGAGATGGGCCAGCGCGCGGATCTGGGCGCGGTCGTGGACGGCGGCGTGGGAGTCGACGCCGTGCTCGCGCAGGCGGTGCGCGGCGTGGCGGCCCAGCGGGTCCGATCCGACGGCGGTGAACAGCTCGACCCTCGCGCCGAGCTTGGCCAGCTGGACGCCGGTCACCCCGCCGCCGCCGCCCGCGTCGGCGAAGATCTCTCGCGCCACGGCGATCTCACCCCGGCGCGGCACGTGGTCGACGAGCGCGAACTCCACCCACTCGACGTGGCCGACGACGGCGATCCGCGGGCTGCTCATGGGCGTCTATCCCCCCATCGGGCCGGCCCGACGCGCGGCGTCATTCAGAGGACCAGCGTCGCGCCGTTACGACGCAGCCAGCGCTGGGGCTGCTCGTAGCCGGGGCAGTGGCGGGCCACAGCCGACCAGAAGCGCGGCGAGTGGTCCATGTGCACGAGGTGGCAGGCCTCGTGCCAGACGACGTAGTCGAGCACCGGCTCGGGCGCGAGCAGCAGGCGCCAGTTGAAGCTCATCGCGCCCGTCGAGGAGCACGAGCCCCAGCGCGTCTTCTGCGCGCGGATCGACAGCGACGTGTACCGGCGGCCCAGCGCGGTCGCGGCGGCGTCCATCCGCGGCGCGATCTCCTCGCGGGCCTGGCGGCGGTACCAGCGCTCGATCGCGTCGGGGGCGGCGGGGCCGGCGGGGACGAGCAGGTCGTCGTCCCGGCGGTGGACGCGCGTGCGGCCCTCCTGCGCGACGAGCCGCAGGTCGCGGCCGAGGTAGGGCACGGTGTTCCCGCGCGCGGCGACGTGGTCGCGCACCGCGTCGGCCTCGGCCATCCTCCGCTCGATCCAACCGCGCAGCTGCACGACCGCGACGGCGGCCTGCTGCGCCGGCGCCCGCGCGGGCAGCACGACCTGCACGCCCGCCTGCGGGTCGACGGTCACCCGGACGCGCCGCGCGCGCTGGGAGCGGCGCACGGTGTAGGCGATGTCGGGTGGCGGAACAGGCATCGGGGCTCCCGCACCATAGGCCCCGACCCGGCGCACCAGAGGCGCGGCCTGGCGTCGCGTGGGAGGATGGCCGCGATGGAGCGCTCGGCCGTTCGCCTGCCCCCTGGGGTCTCGCCCCCGTTCGACGTGTACGTCAACGGGGTGCTCCAGCGCGAGGGAGCCGACTACGCGGTGCGCGAGCGCGTGCTCGTCTTCGATCGCCCCCTCGCCCAGGAGGGCAAGGTCTCGGCGTGGCGGTGGCTGGTCGGCGCGTTCGGCGTCGGGACCTACCGCAACCACCACTCCGTCGACATCCGCTACACGCTGCCCGACGGGCGCCCGACCGTGGCCGAGAACCTGCCGGTCGAGCCGCGCGCGTAGGTCCTCCTAGCTCGTGGGGGCGCCCGTCGACACGAGCGACCGCGCCCGCTTCCACGGCGCCATCAGCTTCAGCGCGGACAGGATCGCGCGCGTCGCCGGGGAGCGGTTCAGCGTGTAGAAGTGGATGCCGGGGGCGCCCATGGCCAGCAGCTCGGCGCACTGGAGCGTCGCGTAGGCGACGCCGAAGTCGACGACCGCCTCAGCATCGTCCGCGCGCGCCTCGAGCTGCTCGACGAGCACCGCCGGCAGGTCGGAGCCGCACAGCTGCGTGACCTTCTTGATCTGGGCGACGTTCGTGATCGGCATGATCCCGGGGACGATCGGGACGCCGATGCCGATGGCCCGCGCGCGGGCCACGAACGACTCGTAGACCGCGTTGTCGAAGAACAGCTGGGTGACGAGGAAGGAGACCCCGGCGTCGACCTTGTCCTTGAGGTGGCGCAGGTCCTCCTCGGCGCTGACCGCATGGACGTGCGTCTCGGGGAAGCAGGCGGCGGCGACGGCGAACGGGTAGTCGGCGGCGAGCATCTGGACGAGCTCGCGCGAGTGCTCGAAGCCGCCGGCGGTGGCCGTCCAGTCGGTCTCGCCCTGCGGCGGGTCGCCGCGCAGCGCGAGGACGTTCTCGACCCCCGCGTCGCGGAAGCGGTCGAGCTCGCGGCGCAGATCGTCGACGGTCGCGTCGACGCAGGTGAAGTGCGCCATCGCCTCGAGCGCGTACTCGCTGCGGATCCGGCTGACGATCTCCAGCGTCTTGTCGCGCGTGGAGCCGCCGGCGCCGTAGGTCACCGAGACGTAGGCGGGATCGAGCGAGCGCAGCTCGTTGACGGCCGCGAAGAGGTTGGCCTCGCCCTGCTCCGTCTTCGGGGGGAAGAACTCGAACGAGAAGACCGGCTCCCTGTGGGCGAACAACTCATCGATCCGCATCGTCGCGGCAGCATACACCAACCTTGACACAACCTTGGCAAGGTTGTGGACGGCTGTCTCAGTGCTGACCGCCGGCCCACCGCTCCGGCGTCCCCCCGATGCGCTGCGCGCGGCCCGTCATCTCGAGGTGCTGGAGGTAGGCCAGCGTCTCCGACAGCCACCAGTTCGCCGTCAGCTCGGTGAGCGCGTGCCCGTAGACGTGGGGCACGATCTCGACCGCGGTGAGCGGCTCGACGGAGATCGCGTCGACCACCTTCTGCACCCGCTCGGCCACCAGCCGGCGGTTGGCGTGGATGTGCGCGCGCACGTCGGTGAAGGTGCGACCGTGGCCCGGCAGGCAGAGCCGGGCGTCGAGGTCCTCGACCTTCTCCAGCGACTGCAGGAACTCCCCCGCCGGGTCGGGCGAGTGGCCGTAGTCGAAGTACAGCGAGACGCGGCCGAGCAGGTGGTCGCCCGAGACGAGCACGCGCTGCTGGGGCTGCCACAGGCAGACGTGCGACGGCGCGTGCCCGGGGGTCTCCACGACCTCCCAGTCACCCAGATCGGTGGCGACGGTCACGCCGGCGACGAGCCGTCGATCGGGCTCGACGAAGCGCGCGACCCCCGATCCGCGGTCCCGGTTGCGCTCCAGGTAGCGGCGCAGCGCCTCGTCGGGGACGCCGCTCTGGCGCGCGATCTCCAACCGCTGCTGCAGGTAGAACTCGGGATCGGTCGCCGCCCGCGACATGTGGCCGTGGTTGGGGTGCATCCACAGCTCGCAGCCGGTCCGATCGACGATCGTCGCGGCCTGGCCGTAGTGGTCGGAGTGGGCGTGCGTGCAGACGAGCAGCTTCACCGACTCCAGCCGCAGGTTGACCATCCCCAGCGCCCGTTCGAGATGCGCGATCGAGCCCGGTTCGTGGATCCCGGTGTCGACGAGGACGATCCCGTCGCCCGCCGCGATCGCCCACGCGTTGCCGTGCGGGATCCCGGGCCAGGGCAGCGGGAGGCGCAGGCGCCAGACCCCGGGCAGCACGCGCTCTCCGCGGCCGAGCTCGCGCTTTCGGGCAGGGGTGGCCATGGCGTCTCGTCTACTCGCTCACGGGGGTCCGCATGGCGGGTTAGAGTGCCACGTCGTGGCGACCACCGACGATCAGACCGATCGGCCGCGCACCAACAAGGCGGCCACGACGAGGGTCGCTCGCGCCTACATGCGCGCGATCACCGAGCACGACCTCGACGCGGCCGTCGCGTGCTGGCAGCCGGGCGGCCGCGACACCATCCACGGCCAGATCGAGATGACCGCGCCCGAGGGTCTGCGCGCGTACTTCGCCGCGCTGTTCGCCGCGTTCCCCGACCTGCGCTTCCAGGAGGTCTCCGCCACCACGGAGGGCGACCGCTGCACGATCCGGTCGCGGATGACCGCGACGTTCGCCGGTCAGCAGCCCTGGAACGGGATCGCCCCCAACGGCGCCCGCGTCGAGCTCGAGGTCGTCGACAACTTCGTCGTCCGCGACGGGCTGATCGCGGCCAACGACGCCTTCGTCGACGGCATGAGCATCGCCCGCCAGATCGGCCTGCTGCCCCCGGCGCAGTCGGGTCCCGAGAGCGTGATGACGCGTGCCTTCAACGTCAAGACGAAGGCGGCGGGCAAGACGGTCAGCGGGCTCGAGAAGGCCGGTGAGGGCGTCTGGCGCCTGCGCGGCGGGTTCCCGGCCAAGGACTTCAACGTCTTCCTGATCGAGGAGGACGACGGGGTGACGGTCTTCGACGGCGGCATCCGGGCGATGACCAACGCCGTCGCCCACGCCGGCGCGCGCTTGGGCGGCATCAAGCGGATCGTCCTCGGCCACGCCCACCCCGACCATCGTGGCGTCGCGCCGGGGCTCGGGGTCCCGGTCCTGATCCACCCCGACGACAAGGCCGACGCCGAGGGCGACGGCGGCGTGCACTACTTCCACTTCGAGCGGCTCGCGCCGATCGTGCGCACCGCCTACCCGCACCTGCTCAAGGCGTGGGACGGCGGGCCGGTGACGATCGCCGACACGCTCGAGGAAGGCGACGAGATCGCCGGCTTCCGCGTCGTCCACATCCCCGGGCACGCGCCCGGGATGATCGCCCTGTGGCGTGAGGAGGATCGCCTCGCCCTGACCAGCGACGCGTTCTACCTGCTCAACCCGCAGACCGGGCGACCCGGCCCCGCCCGTGTCCCCCACCACGCGTTCAACCAGGACACCGAGCAGGCGCGCGCGTCGCTGCGCAAGGTCGCGGCGCTGGAGCCCGCCACCGCGTGGCCCGGGCACCTCGGCCCGCTGACCGGCGACGTCGGCGCGACGCAGCGCGCCGCGGCCCACGACACGTAGCCGGCCGGCGCCGCCTAGCCTGAAGCCCGTGGCCAAGCGCAAGAAGAAGCCGGCGCCGCGCCCGCGCGCGGCCGAGAAGCTCGCCGCCCCGACCGACAGCTACGCCGACGAGCGGTTCGGCGTGCTCGAGCTGCGCGGTGCGATGACGCCCAAGACGCGCCTCGCCTACGCCGACATCGGCGGCGTGCGCGAGGACGCGTGGCAGCGCCAGGTGGAGTTCCTGTTCGAGCGCCTCGTGGTCCGCTGGACCATCCACGACCTCCCGATCGAGCGCCAGAAGGAGCTGCTGGCGCGCTTGCGCGTCGCCACCAGCGACGAACGCGCGTGGATCCGCACCGTCCTGCGCGCCCACCTGGTCGAGAACTTCCCGGAGATGCAGACGCCATGAAGATCGCGCACCGCCTCCTGCTCGACTCCGGCCCGTCGCCCGTGCCGCGATGAGCGCCGGCATCGACGCGGCCCGCTTCGCCGACCTGCTGATCGGCTACTGCCTCGACGTGCAGGAGCGCCAGCAGGTCCTCGTGCGCTCGACGACGCTCGCCGCACCGCTGCTGCTGGAGCTGCAGCGGGCGATCCTCGAGCACGGCGGCTGGCCGTTCATCCGCGCCGAGCTGCCGGGCTCGACCGAGGGCTACTACGAGCACGCGCGCGACTGGCAGCTGGACGACTACGCCGACCTGGCGCTGACCGAGGCGAAGAAGATCGACGCGTCGCTCGCCATCCAGGCCCCGGAGAACACGCGCGCGCTGGCCTCGGTCGACCCCGAGAGGCTGGCGCGGGCCAACCGCGCGCGGCGCCTGATCCGCGAGCAGACCCTCAAGCGCCGCTGGTGCACGACGCTGTGGCCGACGCAGGCCAACGCCCAGCAGGCCGGCATGTCCCTGCGGGCGTTCGAGGCGTTCGTCGCCCGCGCCCTGTTTCTCGACCAGGACGACCCGACCGCCTCGTGGGGTTCGCTGCGCGCCTTCCAGGCCAAGCTCATCGACCGCCTCGGCGGGGCGAAGCAGATCCGCATCGAGGCCGAGGGGACCGACCTCACGCTGAGCGTCGAGAACCGGCTGTGGGTCAACTCCGACGGCAAGCGCAACATGCCGTCGGGCGAGGTCTTCACCGGCCCGCTGGAGAGCTCGGCCAACGGCACGATCTTCTTCGACATCCCGAGCTCGCCCGCGGGCGTCGAGGTCGCCGGGGTGACGCTGCGCTTCGTCGACGGCGTCGTCGTCGAGGCCCATGCCCAGCGCGGTGACGCCTACCTACGGCAGGCGCTGGCGACCGACGAGGGCGCACGCAGGCTCGGCGAGCTCGGGATCGGCACGAACTTCGGCATCGACCGGCCGATCGGCGCGATCCTGTTCGACGAGAAGATCGGCGGCACCGTGCACCTCGCCCTCGGGCGGTCCTATCCGGAGACGGGCGGGCGCAACCAGTCGGCGCTGCACTGGGACCTGATCTGCGACCTGCGCCGCGGCGGCTCGATCACCGCGGACGGCGAGACGATCCAGCGCGACGGCAAGTTCGCGCGCTGAGGCGGCGCGGCGGAACGCGAATCGGCCCTTCACCGGGGGTTCGTGAGCGCGTACCGTTCTGCCATGCCCAAGCTCCGCCTCGCGCTCCTCCCCCTCGCGGGCGCACTCGTCCTCGGGACGAGCGCCGTCGGCACCGCCTCCGCTCAGGTTCCCCCACCGCCGACCGCCCCCGGCGGGCAGTCGGTCACCACGGTCGCCACCGGCATCCAGACGCCGACGGCCTTTGCGCTCGACCCGGCGACCAAGACGCTGTTCATCAGCGCGTTCGGCAACGAGAAGACCGCCGAGGGCGGCGGCGTCTACGCGATCGCCCCCGGAGCCACGAGCGCCACGCGCGTCCCCGGCCTCGGCACCCCGACGTTCGGCGTCACGTTCAAGGACGGCACGCTCTACGCCTCGACCGCCGACCCCAAGACGATGACCGGCCAGATCGTCGGGGCGAGCGGGTGGAACGGCACCGCGTTCGGCTCGATGAAGACGATCTTCAACGCCAAGAGCACGGTCGGCGCCGTCAACGGCCTCGCCTTCGGCCCCGACGGCCGACTCTACGGCGGCGGCTCGCTGATCGTCGACGTCAACAAGAAGGGCAAGGCGAAGAAGGCGCCGATCCCGTACCCGTACTCGGTCTTCTCGGTCGACAAGAACGGCGGGAGCTTCAAGGTGATCTCGCGCGGCCTGCGCCAGCCGTTCCAGCTGACGTTCCCGGGCAGCGCGAAGTACCCGTTCGTGACCGACCTCTCCCAGGACACGGGCATCATCCCGAAGGACGCGATCGTCATCGCCAAGCCGGGTCAGAACTACGGCTTCCCGAGCTGCTTCCTCGGCGTCGGGCTCGCCTGCAAGGGCGCGCACTTCACCAAGACGTTCGTCACGCTGCCCAAGCACGCCTCACCGCAGGGCATCGGCTCGACCGCCGACACGCTCTATGTCGCGCTGTTCGGCGGCCTGACGAAGAACAGGCCGGAGGTCGTCACGATCCCGGTCGCCGGCGGGACGCCGAAGCCGTTCCTGACCGGGTTCGTCGCGCCCGTCGTCGCCACGAACGTGCTCGAGGGGAACGTCTACACCGGCGACCTCACCGGCACGATCTACAAGGTCCCCGTCGGGGGCTGAGCGGCACCCGGAACCGATGCCTGGGCCGCGAGCGCGCTGACGTTCGCGGCCCGGATGTCAACGTTGCGTTGAGCCGGTCCGGATCGGGCCCCGCGGCGCGTACTCTGCGAGGCGAACTTATGCGCCGCACGAAGATCGTCGCCACCATCGGGCCCGCCTCGCAGGATCCCGAAGTGCTGCTGCGGATGGTCCAGTCGGGGATGGACGTCGCCCGCCTGAACTTCTCGCACGGCAGCCCGGAGCAGCATCACGAGAACGCTCGCCTGGTCCGCGAGGCCGCGGAGCGTGCCGGCCGGCCCGTCGCCATCCTCCAGGACCTCCCGGGTCCCAAGCTGCGCCTCGGCACGTTCGCCGACGGCCGTGCGGAGCTGAACGTCGGCGACGAGGTCACCTTCACGTGCGGCGGCGACGGCATCGGCGACTCCAAGCACATGACGATCTCGTGGGATCGCCTCGCGCACGGCATCGGCCCCGGCGAGATCATCTACCTGGCCGACGGCTCGGTCCGCCTGCGCGCCACCGCCGTCCGGCCCGAGAGCTGCGAGATCGACGCGCAGGTCGAGGTCGGCGGCACCGTCCTCTCGCGCCAGGGCGTCAACGTCCCCGGCCCCGTCGACGAGCTCCCGTCGGTTCCCCAGGAGGACCTCGCCCACCTGCGCGTCGGCGAGGAGATCGGCGTCGACCTCGTCGCCGTCTCGTTCGTGCGCTCCGTCGACGACATCGAGTTCCTGCGCAACGAGACGCGCCTGCCGCTGATCGCCAAGATCGAGAAGCCGCAGGCGGTCGAGGCGATGCGCGAGATCATCTACGCCGCCGACTGCATGATGGTCGCCCGCGGCGACCTGGGCATCGAGCTGCCGATCGAGGAGGTCCCGATCGTGCAGAAGCGCCTGCTGGCGACGGCCGGCGCGATGGCCCGTCCGTCGATCACCGCGACGCAGATGCTCGATTCGATGGTCTCCTCCTCGCGCCCGACGCGCGCCGAGGTGGCCGACGTCGCCAACGCGATCCTCGACGGGACCGACGCCGTCATGCTCTCCCAGGAGACGGCGATCGGCCAGTACCCGGCCGAGGCGATCGCGATGATGGCCGCCGTCGCGCGCGAGACCGAGAAGGCCGCGCCCTACCAGCGCTGGAACGACGAGCGCGTCCGCCGCGACGCCCGCGATCCCGCGTACACCGTCTCCCATCAGGCCGTCGAGGCCGCGCGCGAGCTGGCGCTGGATGCCATCGTCGTGCCGACGCTCTCGGGCCGCTCGGCCCGGCTCGTCTCGGCCAGCCGCCCCAACGTCCCGATCTACGCGCTCTCCCCGGGCCGGGAGACGGTCCGCCGCTGCGGGCTCATGTGGGGCGTGCGCGCCGCGTCGATGCGCCGCCACGAGATCACCGAGGAGCTCATCGCCGACGCGGTCCGCCGTGTGGCCGAGCTCGGCTGGTGCTCGCCCGGTCAGCGCGTCGCCGTCACCGCGGGGCTCCCGAGCGGTCGACCGGGGACGACGTCGCTGCTGCAGATCCAGGAAGTGTGAGCCGCCCCTTGCTCTGCAGGTAGGCGACGACCCCGCCGCCGATCGCCATCACCACGAGGATGGCGATGGCGATGATCGTCTCCGGGCTGGTGAAGTCGCCCAACGAGCCGCCCAGCGCGACGTAGGCGAACGTACGCGGGGCGCACCCGATGAGCGTGGCGAGCGCCATCGTGCCCAGGCCGATGCGCGTCAGCCCGACCGCGTAGTTGAAGAGCGTGAACGGGATCCCGGGCAGCAGGCGCACGTAGAAGACCGACAGGAAGCCGCGCCGCTCGACGAGCGCCGCCAGCTTCTTCAGCCGGTCGCCGGCCAGCCGCTCGACGACGTCCCCCGCGACCCACCGCGAGATCACGCAGGCGACGACCGCCGACAGCGTGGTGGAGACCATCGCCACGGGCGTGCCGAGCGCGGTGCCGAACAGCAGCCCGGCCGCGCCCGCCAGCAGCGGGCCGGGGAAGCACGCGCAGTTCAGCGCGCCGGCCACGACGATGAAGACGACCGGCCCGAGCACGCCGTAGCCGTCGATCCAGCCGCGCACCTTGTCCGCCGACAGCGAGCCGCTGACGGCGATGATCACGAAGGCGCTGACGATGGCGACGACGAGGCCGCCCAGCCGCAGCCAGGGCGGAAGGCGCCGGAACGCCGGGCCCCCGGGCGAGGTGTTCGCGCTCATGCGCGCCTGGCCAGGAACTCGGCCTCCCGGCGCCCCAGCTCGGTCTCGGGCTCAGCACCGTCGATCCACTCCTGGGCGATCCGAAACCAGTTGTTGCGGGCGCGCAGCTGGCCGAGGACGGCCAGCGTCAGCACCTCCAGGCGCCGTCCGAAGAGGTGGTCGGGCGGCATCGACTCGTGGCGCATCTGGGCGAAGTGCCTGGACCGCGGGTCGCTCATGTCGATCATCACCTGGGTCGCGATCTCCGGGTCCAGCGCGACGACCTCGTCGGTGGTGTACCACCACGTCAGGTCGCGGAACTGCTCCAGCAGCTGCTCGTCGCTGTAGCGCGCGGACTCCAGCACGAAGCCGGCATCGCGCAGCTGGGCGGCCAGTGCGCCGGCGTCGCTGTCCAGCGAGGCCCGGACCATCGCCAGCTCGCGCTCGGCCACCGAGGCCGGGATGCGCTTGAACAGGCCGAAGTCCAGGAACGCCATCCGCCCGTCGCGCAGCAGCAGGGAGTTGCCCGGGTGCGGGTCGCCGGAGAACTGGCGGTGGCGGTACATGCAGCCGAAGTAGAAGCGGAAGACGATCTCGCCGAGGCGGTCGCGCTCCTCCTGGGGCAGCGTCTTGATCTCCTCGAAGCCGCGCCCGTCGACGAACTCCGAGACGACGACCTTCTCGTGGCTGAGCTCGGAGACGACGTCGGGGACGACGATGAACGGGTGGCCCTTGTAGATGCGGGCCAGCGACCGCTGGTTGGCGGCCTCCAGCTCGTAGTCGAGCTCCTCGCCGATGCGCATGCGGATCTCGTCGCCCAGCGCCTTGGGGTCCAGCCCCGGCGCGACCGACCTCATGAGCCGCAGGATCATCCCGAGGTTCTGCATGTCGGCCCGCACCGCCTGGGCGACGCCCGGGTACTGGACCTTGACCGCGACGTCGCGGCCGTCGGGCAACGTGGCGCGGTAGACCTGGCCGATCGAGGCGGCGGCGATCGGCATCGGGTCGAAGGACTGGAAGACCGCGTCGAGCTTCTCGCCGTACTCGCCCTCCAGGACCTTCTTCATGTCCTTGAACGCGACCTTCGGCGCGGCGTTCTGCAACGCCGCGAGCTTGAGCTGGAACTCCTCGCGGTACTCCTCCGGGACGAGGCCGACGTCGAGGAACGACATCACCTGCCCGAGCTTCATCGCCGCGCCCTTCATCGTCCCCAGCGCCGCGACGATCTGCTCGGCCGTCTCGACCTGGCGCTTCTCCAGCGCCTTGCGCTTGCCGTCCTCGGAGCGGGCGACGTTGGTCGCCCGCGTGCCGAGCTGGCGCGCGGCCTGCCCGGCCGCGAGGCGCCCGACGCGCGCGCTGCGCGACAGCCGCGAGGTCGGGATGCCCTCGTCGTCGTGGCGCGGCGTCACGTCAGCGGCCCGTCGCGCTCCGGCCGCTCACGAGGTCTGCTCGATCTTCGAGCCGGGGACGATGTCGTCGCGCCCGTCGGGCCAGCGGACCCACGCCTTGTGGCCGCCGTCGTAGTCGTCGCCGAGGAGGACGAGCGTCGCGGGCTCGCCGAGCGCGAGGCACTGGGCGTCGCCCTCCTTGTCCAGCCCGCGCCAGACGCGGACGAACGCGTTGCGCTCCCACTCGTCGCCGATCGTCGACGGGTCGGTGTGCCCGGGCTGGACGACGGTCTCCTTGGGCAGCGCCATGAGCACGTCCATGATCGACGAGCGCAGGTCCTCGTACGAGGTCGAGTTGGAGGCGCGCACGCCGCCGACGGAGTTCTTGAAGAGCGTGTCGCCGGTGAAGACGTTGCCCTCCACGACGAGCGCCTGCATCCCTGCGGTGTGGCCGGGAGTGTGCAGCGAGCGGACCTCGAGATCGCCGATCCGCACGGTCTCGGGGAGGGGCTGCGCGTCGAAGTCGTAGTCCTCGCGCTCGTCGATCATCACGACGAGGTCGGGCCAGCGCTCCAGCAGCTTGGGCAGGTCGAAGACGTGGTCGCCGTGGGCGTGGGTCAGGAGCACGTGGGTCGGCGTGACGTCCAGGCGCTCCGCCGCCTCGATCAGCGGCGCGACCGGACCACCGGCGTCGACGAAGAAGGCCGTTCCGCCCTCGTGATCGGCGACCAGGTAGGTGTTGGTGAGGAAGTCGGGCAGAAGGGAGCGTTCGATGATCACCCGCACATCGTGCCACCGATAGCCTGCGACCCCATGCCCGCTCTCATCCATACGTGCTATCGCATTGGCGAGATCGACCGCTCCGTCGCGTTCTATGAGGCCCTCGGCTTCGAGGAGCTGCGCCGCATGCCGATCCGTGACGAGGCGATCAACGTCTTCCTGGGCCTGCCCGGCGACGGCCCGCGCCTGGAGCTGACCTACAACTTCGGCGTCGACTCCTACGAGCTGGGCACCGGCTACAACCACATCGCGCTCACCGTGCCCGATCTCGACGCGACCCTCGCGGCCCTGGCCGAGAAGGGCATCGATCCCGAGAAGCCGCCGTACTCGGTGCGCGAGGGCGGCTCGCGCCTGTGCTTCGTCCGCGACCCCGACGGCTACCGCATCGAGCTGATCGAGCGGGCTGACGTCTAGCACCGCTCCGGCTCCCGCGATGAACCGCACCGCCGTCGTCGACCTCGGCTCCAACTCGTTCCGCCTCGTCGTCTTCAGCGCCGAGAACGGCTGGTGGAAGCGGACGGACGAGATCTACGAGTCGGTGCGGATCGGCGCCGGGCTCGCCGAGAGGGGCGAGCTGAGCGCGGAGCGGATGCAGCGCGGGTGGCGGGTGGTGGAGGTCTTCGACCACTTCATCCGCGCGACCGGGATCGACGACGTCGTCACGGTGGCGACCTCGGCGATCCGCGACGCGGCCAACGGCCCCGAATTCGTGGCCGGGGCCGCGCTCGACGTGCGCGTGCTGTCGCGCGAGGAGGAGGCCCGCTACGGCTACCTCGCCGCGGTCAACTCCACCACGCTGGCCCACGGCGCGGTCCTCGACCTCGGCGGCGGCTCGATGCAGCTCGTCGCCGTGAAGAACCGGATCGCCCGCGAGCTGGAGTCGTGGCCGCTGGGCGCCGTGCGGATGACCGAGCGCTTCCTCTCCGACGGCGCGCCGGCGACCGCGAAGCAGCTCGACGCCCTGCGCGCGGACGTGCGGGCGACGCTGGCCGATGCGCCCTGGGTCGCGGCGTCGGGCTCGCGCCTGGTCGGCATCGGCGGCACGGTCCGCAACCTCGCCGCCGCCGCGGAGATCGCGGCCGAGCTGCCCTCGATCGGCGTCCAGGGCTTCCACCTGACCGCTGACGCGCTCGGCGATCTCATCGAGCGCCTGGCCGCGCTGCCCGCCGGCGAACGCGGCCGTGTCCCGGGCATCAAGCCGGCCCGCGCCGACATCATCCTGGCCGGCGCCGTCGTCGTGCAGACGGTGATCGAGGCCGGCGGGTTCGACGGCGTCGAGGTGACCGAGGCGGGCCTGCGCGAGGGCGTCTTCTTCGAGCGCCACCTGCCGCAGCGCGGCCACCGCTTCCCCGACGTGCGCCGCGCCTCGGTGCAGAACCTGGCCGCGATGTACCACGTCGACCAGGCCCACACCAAGCACGTCGCGCACCTCGCGCTGCAGATGTTCGACGAGCTCGCCGAGCTCGGCCTGCACGACGGCGATCCGGCGGAGCGCGAGCTCGTCTGGGCCGCCGCCGTCCTGCATGACATCGGCATGACGATCGACTACGACGACCACCACAAGCACACGCGCTACCTGATCCTGAACTCCGGGCTCCCGGGGTTCAGCCCGCGCGAGGTCGTGCTGATCGCCGAGATCGCCCGCTACCACCGCAAGGGCACGCCCTCGTTCTCCAGCGAGCTGGCACCGGTGGTGCGCAAGGGCGACCAGGGCATCCTCGAGCGCGGCGCGACGCTGCTGCGCCTGGCGGAGGGGATCGAGCGCGCCCGCGACCAGGCGGTGCACGACGTCGCCTTCGCCGGCTGCGGCCGTGGCGACGACCGCCGCCTGATCCTCACGCTGGCCGCCGACGAGGACGTCTCCGTCTCGCGCTGGGCGGCCGAGCGCGAGACCGAGCTGTTCGCCCGCGCCTTCGGCCGCGATCTGTCGATCGCCACCGCGGCGCCTCGCCCCCCGGCGTCCCCCGCATCGCGCTGAGGACGTCCCGGGCCCCGCTCGCGGCGGTCTAGAACTCCCGGGTCCGTCCCGGCTCGTCGCCGCCGGCCGGCACGCCCACCGCGATCTGGGTGCCGACGGCCTCGACGACCTCGGTCTCCTCCTGCTCCTGCGCGCCGTCGTGCTCGCCGTCGCAGAGGACGCGGAAGTTGCCGGTGCCGCCGTTGTCGGACTGGATGGTGATCCCCGGGAGGATCTCCTCGCCCTCGTCGAAGCCGAGGCGCTCCATGTCGAAGTGCGCCAGCCCGATGCCCCACGCGTTGTGGGTCGGGTTCTCGCGATCGTGCGCGTTCAGCGCGATCTGGAACGCCCGTAGGTTCTTGCCGACCTTCGACGGATCCGACATCGCGTCTCAGGATACCGAGCGCAGCGCGAGCAGGTCGGTGACGAGCCTCTGGGGTCGCCGTTGGCCCCGGGGCCGGCTACGCCAGCAGCGCCCGCGAGCGGATGCGGGCGATGAGGTCTGAGATCGTCGGGGTGGCGAGGTCGTGGGCGGCTGCGTGGCGGACGACGGCGCCGGCGATGGTCTCCAGCTCGTCGTCGCGTCCGGCCGCGATGTCGCGGGCGAGCGTGCTCGACGTGGCCGGATCGGCCTGCCACAGCGTGCGCAGGATCGCGTCGGGGTCCAGCTGCGCGCCCTCGGCGTTGGCCGCCGCGGCGCCCTCGTCGACCGCGGCCTCGAGCTCGAGGCGGGCGCGCGGGTGGTCGCGGACCGCGCCGATCGGCCGGTCATAGGCCGCGGTGGTGCACGCGACGGCGGTGGCGTAGACGAGCCGCGACCACAGCACGCACGCCTCGGTGTCGCCCAGCCGCGTGGGCAGCTCGGCGGTGCGCAGGACGTCGCGGAAGGCGGCCATCCGCGGTCGCGGCGACGGGTGGTCGGAGGCCAGCTCGACGCGCAGCGACGGGCTGGACTGCAGGATCACGCCGGGGGTGACGCGCTCGCTCTGCACGGCGATCGTCGCCGCGACGGCGCGCGGGCCGAAGCGCTCGCGCAGCAGCGCGACGTGGTCCAGGCCGTCCAGCAGCGGGACGACCAGCCCGGGCGCGCCGGACACGCGCCCGAGCGCCGCCTCCAGCTCGCGGGCGCGGGTGGCGACGACGAGCACGTCGACGTCGTCGTCCAGGCGCGACGTCGCGGCCGGGTGCACGACGAGCTCGCCCAGCCGCAGCGAGGAGAGTCGCAGCCCGCGCTCGGCGATGACCGCGACGGTCTCCTCGCGGGCGACCACGGTGGTCGGCACGCCGGCACGGTGCAGCGCGGCGGCGACGAGCCCACCGACGCCGCCGGGGCCGAGCACCGCCACGCGCATCATGGGCTCAGTATGCCGAGGCTCACACGCGCAGCACGTCGAGCAGGTCGACGAGCACGCCGGGGTTGAGGATGCCCGAGGGGTCGAGCGTGGCCTTCGTCGCCTGCAGGCCGAGGGCGAACGGCTCGGGACGCTGGCGGTCGTACCACGCGCGGTGGTCGCGGCCGACCGCGTGGTGGTGGGTGATCGTCGCCCCGCCGGCGATCAGGGCGTCGGAGGCCGCGCGCTTGACCGCCCACCACTGCTGCTCCTCGTCGCCGCGCCGCGCCGGGACCAGGACGGTGAAGTAGGGGGCCGCACCGTCGGGGTAGGCGTGGGTCAGGCGGCAGCTGACGATCGCGCGCGGGTCGTCCAGCGCCTCGCGCGTCGCCGCCAGCACCGACGCGAGCAGTGCCGGGAGCCGCTCCCAGGTGATCGCGGTCTCGAACGTCTCGCTGAGCACGCCGAGCTGGAGGAGCAGGTCGCGCAGGTACGGCGCGCGCAGGAAGCTGTCGCGCCAGGCCGAGGCGCCCTCGCCGGCCGCATCCGCCGCCGGGCCCTCCCAGGTCCCGCCGCACTCCGCGCACAGCTCCAGCGCCCGCGCGAGGTCGCCCTCGACTGGCGCGTCGATCGCCTCGAACGCGAGCACCAGCAGCGCGCAGGCCCCGTCGCCCGCTCCCGTGAACGCCGCCTCGCGCGCGTCGACGAGGCGGCAGTTGGCAGGCCGCAGCCCGGCCTGGACGATCGCCCGCACCGCCTCGGCCCCGAGCAGGAACCCGGGAAAGCGGACCGAGCGGCCGGCCCGGTGCGCGGGCCGCGGCTGCACGCGCATCCAGGCCTCGGTGATCACGCCGAGGATGCCCTCCGAGCCCAGCAGCATCCGGTCGGGGCTCGGCCCTGCGCCGGAGCCGGGCAGCCGCCGCGACTCCCAGATCCCGCTCGGCGTCACCGCGCGGATCGACTCGACGAGGTCGTCGATGCGGGTCGGGCCGGTGGCGAAGTGGCCCCCGGCGCGGGTGGCGAGCCAGCCGCCCAGGGTCGAGAGCTCGAACGACTGCGGGAAGTGGCGCAGCGTCAGGTCGTGGGCAGCGAGCTGGCGCTCGAGGTCGGGCCCGAGCACGCCGGCCTGGATCCGCGCGGCGCGCGAGACCGCGTCGACCTCGAGCACCCGGTCCAGCGCGCCGAGGTCCAGGGAGATCGACGGCTCCAGGACGTCGGGGGTCACGCCGCCGACGACGGAGGTGCCGCCGCCGTAGGGCACGACGACGACCTCGGTCTCCTCCGCCCACTCGAGGATCTGCGCGACCTGGTCCTCGTCGGCCGGGCGCGCGACCGC
Source organism: Solirubrobacterales bacterium (assembly GCA_025964175.1). Classification (GTDB taxonomy): domain Bacteria; phylum Actinomycetota; class Thermoleophilia; order Solirubrobacterales; family Solirubrobacteraceae; genus Capillimicrobium. The sequence goes on along the minus strand of JAOPZL010000417.1, from coordinate 3,833 downwards.
GTCGGGCGCGTGGTCGAAGCGGCCGCGGAAGGCCCGCACGACGTCCAGCGTGGACTTCCCCCACGCGTGCGTCGCGCGCGCGTGATCGGAGACGTCCCACGGCACCCCGGCCGGAGGCGGCGCGGGCAGCGGCCGGGGATCGCGCAGCGCGCTGTCCTCCAGGGCGACCGGCTCCTCGGCCTCGGCCGCGGCGAACCCGAGCAGCTGCTGCACCATCGGCGCCGCGGCGCGCACGTCCTCGATCGACGGCTGCTCGTCCTCGTAGCCCCAGCCCCAGTGCTTGCGACGTCGCCTGGTCATGCGAGAGGTCTACCGATCCGCGGCGTTCTCCGCACGGCGAGCCGGCCGGCGCGTCCGGCCGGCGGGCGTGCGCACGCGTGAGGCGGGTAGGTGGGACCGGATGTGGCGAGACACCCCATGATCGGCCGCTCCATCCGTGGCGAGACCGCGCTGGTCGTCGGCGCCGGCCCCAACGGCCTCGCCGCGGCGATCCGCCTGGCCCGCGCGGGCTGGCCCGTCACCGTCCTGGAGGCGACGGACGCCCCGGGCGGCGCGGTCCGCTCCGAGGAGCTGACGCTGCCCGGATTCCGCCACGACACGTTCTCCGCCGTGTACCCGGCGGCCGCCGCGTCCCCCGTCTTCGCCGCGATGCCGCTGCAGCGCCACGGCCTGCGCTGGATCCATCCCGATGCCTGCTACGCCCACCCGCTGGACGACGGCCGCGCGGTCGCGCTGTACCGCGACGTCGCCCGCACGGCGGCCGGCCTCGACGCCCTGCACCCCGGCGACGGCGAGCGGTGGGCCGCGTTCGTGCGCCCGCTGCTGGCGCGGTTCGACGCGGTGCGCGCGACGATGCTCGCCGGCTTCCCGCCCATCGGCGGCGCGCTGAAGCTGCTCGCCGCGCTCGGCCCGATCACCACCGCGAACGTCGCGCGGCTGGTGCCGGGCTCGGCCCGCGGCCTGGGCCGGCGGCTGTTCGAGGGCCCGTCCTCGCGCGCGTGGCTCTACGGCTCGGCCGGCCACGGCGACGTCCCGCCGACCGAGGCGGGCAGCGCGATCGCCGTCGCCTACCTCAACCTGCTCGGCCACGCGGTCGGCTGGCCCAGCCCGCAGGGCGGCGCGCAGAGCCTGACCGACGCCCTCGTCTCCCACCTGCGCGAGCTCGGCGGCGAGGTGCGCATCGGCGCGCTCGTCGAGCACGTCGAGTCCGCGCACGGTCGGGTGACGGGCGTCCAGATCGCCGGGGGCGAGCGGCTGGCCGCCGACGTCGTCATCGCCGACGTCATGCCCCACGCGCTGGCCGCGCTGGGCGGCGACGGCCTGCATCCGGCCTACCGCGCGCTGCTGCGCCGATACCGCTACGGCCCCGCGACGGTGAAGGTCGACTGGGCGCTGGACGGCCCGATCCCCTGGACGGCCGATGCCGTCCGCGGCGCCGGGACCGTGCACGTGGCCGGCGACGACGAGGAGACGATCGAGACGATCGCGCTCTCGGCGCACGGCCTGCCCGAGCGCCCGTACCTGCTGCTCGGCCAGCAGTCGGTGGCCGACCCCACCCGCGCGCCGGCCGGGAAGCACACGGCCTGGGCCTACACGCACGGGCCGAACGCGGGGATCGACTGGAGCGCACAGCTGCTCCCGCACGTCGCGCGCATGGAGGCCCAGATCGAGCGCTACGCGCCGGGCTTCGGCGAGCGCGTCATGGCTCGCCACGTGATGGGACCGGCCGACCTGGAGGCCCGCGACCGCAACCTCGTGGGCGGCGACGTCGGCGGCGGGACCTACCGGATGCCGCAGGTCGTGCTGCGCCCGATCCCCGCGCTCTCGCCCTACCGCACGCCCCTGGACGGCCTCTACCTCGGCAGCGCTGCCGCCTTCCCGGGCGGCGCGGTCCACGGCGTTCCCGGCGACGCGGCGGCCGGGGCGGCGCTGAGCGACTTCGCGCTGGGCACTTCGGCGCGGCCGCGGCCGCGCTCGCCCGACGACCGCCCGACGACCGCCTGACGGCGAGGCGCGCCTAGACTGGCGAGCGTGCCCGACCTGCCCGCCATCCTCGCCCGCGGCCCGTGGTCCGTGGACGAGGTACAGGCCACCTGGCGCCCCGATCCCTACGAGCCGCGTCCCGACCAGACCGCCGCGGCCGACGCCGCGATCGCCGCGCTGCGCGACCGCGGCTCCCCCAGCCACGACGGCGTCGCCGCGCGGCTGGTCTCGCACGAGGTGACGACGGACGGCCGCCTGGAGCTCGAGCTGCAGCCGCTGCGCTGGGCCTTGCGCCTCGTCGACGGCGACGCCGCCGACTCGCTCTCGGCGCTGTGCGTCGTGCGCGACAGCGACGGCCGCTGGCTCGCCGGCCGCCGCGCGCCGTGGCTCGCCTCGTGGGCGGGCTACTGGGCGCTGGGCGCGGGCGGCGCCGTGGATCCCGACGAATCTCCGGTGCAGACGCTCACGCGCGAACTGGCGGAGGAGTGGTCGGTCACGGCGGACCGGGTGACGGGCGAGGTGCTCATCGCGCTGCCCCAGCGGATGACGATGTTCGTCGGGCAGGCGTGGCTGGCGCCCGGCGCGATCGTCACGCCCGACCACGAGCACGATGCCTTCGCCTGGTGGCCGGCCGATCCGGCCGACTGGCCGGCCGACGCCCACCCGCAGCTGCGCCTGATGGCCGCGCTGCTCACGGCGCCGCGGTGAAGCTCCTCACCTACGACCACCTGAAGTGGGCGTCGTTCACCCACTCGGCGATCTACGCGGGCCTGCTGACCGTCTGGCTGGTCCCCGGCTTGCACGGCGCCGAGATGGTCTTCGGGTGGGCGCACGGGATCGGCTGGATCATCATGTGCATCCTCGCGATCGTGGCTCTGCAGCGGCGGATCATCTCGATCCAGCTCGCCGTCGCGGTCGCCGTGATCGGCGCGATCGGCCCGTTCGTGGGGTCCTATGAGTTCATCCGCGAGGGCCGCAAGAAGACCGAAACGCGAGCTCGCCGCACGGCCCGCTATCGTCAGGGCTCGGATGGCAGTTGAGACCCGGGTGCAGGTGACGATGCCCCAGATGGGGGAATCGGTTACCGAGGGCGTGGTCCTTCAATGGCACGTCAAGGAAGGCGACACTGTCGCCGCTGACGACGTACTCGTAGAGATCTCCACCGACAAGGTCGATGCGGAGGTCCCCTCGCCCGCGAGCGGAACCGTCGTGTCGATCGTCGCGGGAGACGGCGAGACGGTCAGCGTCGGTGCGGTGCTCTGCGAGATCGAGAGCGGAGACGCCCCCGAGGCGTCCAGCCCGCCGGACGCGGTTCAGGATTCTCCGCCGGGCGCCGATGGTCCGGGCAAGATGATCGAAGTCACCATGCCCCAGATGGGCGAGTCCGTCACCGAGGGCACCGTCCTCGAGTGGGCCAAGTCGGTCGGCGATTCGATCGAGGCCGACGAGACCCTGGTCGAGATCTCCACCGACAAGGTCGACGCCGAGGTTCCCTCGCCGACCACCGGAACCATCGTCGAGATCCTCGTCGCCGCGGGCGACACGGTCTCGGTCGGCCAGGTGCTCGCGCGCCTGGAGTCGTCCACCGGAGCGTCGTCCAACGGCCGCGGCGCCGTCGCCCCGACGCCGTCCGAAGCGCCGGCGCAGGCGAACGGCAACGGGTCCGCCCCGTCCGCCGCTCCCGTGCCCGACGACGTCACCGCCACGCCCGTGGCGCGTCGCGTCGCTGCCGCCGAGGGCGTCGACCTCGCGCGCGTCGCCGGAACCGGTCCGCAGGGCCGCATCACGAAGACCGACGTGACCGGGCACACGCGGACGCAGTCCGTGGGCCGGGGCGAGACGGCCGCTGC